>DASQYF010000343.1:0-3388 GCA_035639375.1 Nitrososphaeraceae archaeon | reverse complement strand
AAGAACAGAGTAAGCTGGCTATAGCTGTTCATGGTACATCAGAAGGAGTTCCATATTTTAGTTGTATAATGAATTCTATTCTGAAATATATACCCAATATACGTGCTAAAGGAAGCCCATCCATTCATAGTCTTGGAAATCCAGATGACTTTTACAATACAATTGCTAGTGCAGGATTTTCTGATATATCAATTAAAAAATATACTTTTCATTACCAAGCAGGTACTTTTGAAGAGTACTGGTCAGATTATCTGTCATCTACAGCAAATGCAATTCGGTCTACAGTTGAAAGTAAAGGAAGCCAAATAGTTTCAGCGATTAAAAAAGATGCACAAGAATTGCCAATCAATTTATTGATGATGATAATAATAAGGGAATAATTCAATTTCCATTGGGTGTATTACTTGCTACAGCTTATAACAAGACATAACAGAATTAAGACATATTTATCAAAATGATTTTAGGCTTAAGATAAGATAATGGTTTAGATATCTACTATGTTCTTATATTCTGATATTTTCTAAATGATAGTTTTGATTAACAGTCTTCTTCCTTTTCTTCTTCTAATCTATATTTTAGCAGGTTCTATAGAAGCATCAGCTAGGTACGTAAATAATGACTTTGATCATATGATTAATCTAGATGTTTCTAGCATTGATGGATTTTGTTTTTGCTCCTTTTGAAGCAAGTTCAATGCTTGCAAAACAGCTAAAAGATTGCAACAATTTAAAATACTATTGCAACAGCATTATAATGACCTTTTTTCCTAGATAGCATTCAATCTTCTTATTTTTTTTCTTTGCTTGACAACTATTATTCCAGTTATTACTATATATGCTATCTGTATTATCTCTGTTAAATATCCTATCGTATTATTTTGCAATGGATATCCTGTAATTGGATTGGGAATTCTTGTAAACGCTAATAAAAGTACTAACCCTATAGTTCCTACTAAGCCTAGATAGTACCATCGAATACTCCAACCTAGAAACATCGGTATAACCCAGAAGACCTGTGCTCCACCAGATATAATAAATAGCAGATCAGTAACTGGAAGCATTCCCATTGGAAAATTAGAAGGTTTATGGAATGACCCTATCATTGCGAGGTGCAATATTCCAGCAATAAGAGTAGTTGCTGCTGCTAATACTGTTAAATATTGCATTTTTTTATCTGAATGAGGGTATATAGTATTACTCAACTGTAAATTCCTCCATTTGGAGTTACAACAGGAGGAAGATCAATCGCATTGTTAAAGATTACAAATGCTACTTCATTAGTCAAAAGGCTCATAATTTTGGTTTTATATGTTATTATCATTTGATCAACTAGCCGAGTTAATATAGTCTATATTTAAATTAACTCGATAATACGTATAAGATAGAATCTTAATACTAATGATGTCTTTTGATAGCATTATCTTGATAATATCCAAGTTATGAGGAAGTATCTTCATTAGCAGAATAATAATTAGCAGTTTCTATAAGCAACAATAATCGTTAATAGGACATTTTCACTTAAGAAATGGATTAGTTTACTTAGAAATAGATGATTGAATAGTAGTACTAGTAAAGTTTCTTATACTCTTTAGCACTATAACCGCAACAAAAATTGTAGAATATATAATCTAATTTTATTGAATAAGATATTATGATCATATCAGCTTCCTTTAATTGCCGAGGTAAACCAATCAGGCAGGATATTCTTATTCTTCTTTACAAAATAACTAAACGCAGAATCCAGAACATATGTCTTTGCCCAGTCTTCCTTTGATCTTATCGATCTACCATATGCCTGTATCAATTTCAAAGCTGTTTGCCAGTAGTACCATTCTTCATCTGTCTCCCTCTTTGCATTAATCCATCTATCACTTTTATTAGGATACGGTACCTTGGTCATAATTTGAAATCTTGAAAGTTCATCTTTTAAATTAAGGCCTGTGTGCAATGACGGAGAGATAAGAACTGTTGGCTTTATGCTATCGATATGTTGTTTTAAAACTTCATCTCTTTGTATCTCTGGATCCGTCACTATCAGTCTTCTTGCATTTTCATGGGATACATTTTCTTTGATAAAATTCAACTGCTCATACGATGTAGTATGAATTATTCCTTTGTCATAACGGTGTATAGACATTAGATTGTCAATAGCCTTTGCAATTTTATTTTTTACCTGTTCTGATTGCAGGTTATTAAAATTAAGATATTCTATATTCAGAGGAAAAATTAGTCTAATTTCTACTGGAAAATCTGACGGTACTCGTATAAATTTCACATCACTATCATAAGATGGAGTGGCTAGACCTACACTTTTACAAAATGCTCTGCCGTTTAGAATTGTTGCACTCATTATCAATGTTTTTGAGCATTTTTCAAATACTGTTTGACAATACTCTGATATGTCTAAGGGCTTTAATTCAACTTTTACTACCTCATAGTTTTCCTTTTTTATTTCCGATACTATCCAATTTTTTGGATTAGATAAAATATTGTTTATCGCTCTTGTAAGTTTTTCTGCATCCCTGGCTGCCTCAATGAAAAGCTCATCGCTGATGTTACTTGTATCCTTCTTTGAAGTATCAGCATATTTTTGTGCTATTTCTTCATCGCTATCAAATAGAACTGATGCAGGAATTACTTTCTTATTGTTATTATTATTGTCTAATGTCCTTAATTTAGATTCATCATCGTTTTTTTGCCAGTTGTACAAGATTTTTCTTTCTTCTGACAAGTCTTGTATTGCTGATGTGTTTCCAATTAATGTAAGCACTTTCGTCTCTAAATCAATCAAAAAATCAATCCATCTTTTGACTTCGTTATAACCATAATCTATTATCTTTAAATCATTGATATAACGTTTCCATCTCTTTTTTGAAATAGATAGACCCCTAAATTTTACAATCTCTGTCTCCAGTAAATGTCCTTCATCCAATACTAATAATTCTCTTGGTGGAATAATTTTCTTGCTTGGCAAAAATGCCAAGAAATTTGAGTAATTAAAAATGGAATGGCTAGAGGTTAAAGCTATGTTTAATTGATCAAAATATTCACATGGTCTCCATATTGCTTTATCTTTATTGTTATCTTTTAGATTTTTTAGGTGCAACCATTGGAAAAACTCCTTCTTATAATGATGTTCTTTATCCTTGTTGATGAATATTTTTTCGTTTTCTGTTCCTTTGTCACTCAGCTCATAATCTTGTAAAAATGTTCTATATTTACATCTGTTAGCTTCGAAGGCTTCATCGGTCATACATGGTCCATATTCAACTGTTGTATGATAGCATTCATTTCCATTTCCTATTGAAAAGCAGCTTCTACATCTATAGATGCCATTTTTAATGAAATCCTCCTTTACTAAACAAGGAAAATTCCTTTTACCTTTTGCC
>DASQYF010000342.1:0-9055 GCA_035639375.1 Nitrososphaeraceae archaeon | reverse complement strand
ATTTACTCCTCAATCTAATTTCGAGAAACAAACTCTCCTTTGACTTGTTCTATTACTATATAATCATAGTAGACATAGTTGTCCAATAACGTAATAATAAAAAATAGTTATGGTGTGTTAGCCATCATTACACACGATGGTTTATGACCTTAAAATCTTCTACCAAGAAGGATAGACATAACTTTCAACTTGCGGTCTGTAATATCAGTAAGATGTATATACATAATTAATTAGTACCTAATCTTCGCTATATCATAATCATAATGACTATAATATAGTCAATCATCATTTCACCATTTTAAGATACGGCACATATTTCAGTTATCATTTACAAGATAATCTAGTTAAGCAAAGATTATTCTATAAAGGCTTTTCCACACAAGTCATCTTATGATATCCATTTCCAACAATTTCAGAATAATCTCAATATCAATAGCATGTAAATAAGTAGATTGACCTTAAATACACTTGAAAATGCAAGTGATGAAGTAGGAACTTTAATAATTAATTTTGTCAATTCTTCAAAATATAATCCTAAATTCTAATGGTATATCCATTATTATTCCAGAATGGCTTAGATAAACCTTGTTAAAGTAATTAACTTCTGTCTGAATAGATATTTTGTTGACAGATGCATGTTTTATAATCCCAAATCCTACAATATTATCTTTAAGTCCTAATCCTATAAACATGCCTTGAAGTCTCGATGGTTTTATTTGAACGCATTTCCCTAATTGTACAAAACCATATATGTCGTTCAGTATTTTGGAATATGTTATACCTTTGTATACAATTTTGATGCTCTTTATTCCTATCGTAACAATATTATCATTGTTATTATGTTTGCCATTAATATAGCGAAGAAATTGATTGAGCCTTCGCTGATTGCGCTCAATTCTATTTTTTACGGTTTTAGTAGGACCTTTACTATGTATAACGGGAGAAAAACATTTTGATCTGAAATTTTCGAATATAGATTTCTCACCGAGACATATGACCAAATCGGATTGCAATTTATTTGCCATTTTTAGTTTATAATTAATACCATTATTGTGTATATAACCATCAGTATTAATTACGCAAATATCAGAATCAATTGTAATTTTCTTAACAATTCTTTTGATGGCATTAATTGTGACATTTTCAAATCCTACCGGGCTAGTATTTCCAACAAATTCGAAGAACTGTGCGTCTATCTTTCTCAGGTCTATTATCGGCTTTTCAATTATTGCCGCTCCTATTGCAGTAGGAGGGGCTAGGTCACCTTGTCCCATGTCTGCGTCAATAACTGCTGGTTTGTAGCCTTTTTTAAGTGTCGAATTTACAATAAAGGTTGCAAGTGAGGACTTTCCTGTATCAGTATTACCTATCAATAAAATTGTTCTAAATTTTTCAATTAAAATTTTATTAAGAATCTCCTGCCACATTGTTGTGCCAGCACTATATCGGTCGGCTATCCAACTTTCGCCATTGTGCTCTAAGGCTATATCAATTTGGCAATGTGAATCAATCTCAAATGGTAAAATCTTACCAGCTCCTACTATCACAATGCTATCAGAGATGTCTTTCCCTAAAACATAACCAGTACCTATTAAAGTTACTGTAGCAGGGCCTTTTACCAGATAAGTCCAAGGAGATATGATATATATGCAAACAAGTTATGTAGTATATATTTTATGAAAAGACTTTGACATCAGATCAAAAGTCAAAATTCTTTTCTTTCTTTCTTCCTAGAATCGTAACTGTAGAAAGTATTCTATACACTATTAAGATCAGATCTTTAATAGAGTATTTAATACGCTCACCAGAAAGATAGAAAATAATATCAGAAGGGAAAACATTGAAAATATTTCTTAACATCTAAAGATAGAACCAATCTATCTATCTATACATTGGATTTTGTGACCATGTACGTTATCTTTCTTTTGTTCATATTAGTCTATAGAACTCTCAATTGTAAAATCTATATATTTTTGTATTTCTAATGGTTTATACATTATATACATTTACATTCCGAACTAAAATGTGGGTATAGGATTTAACTATTCGATGAAATATCATAACAGTCAGATGTATTGGAGATACCATCAATGAGTTAATAATAAAAGACTCATGACATCATTAGCCATAAAATTGATTATGAATAGAAACTACAGGTAATACATTAAATTTTAAAAAGATTCTTTGCGTTCCTATACATTATAAGGTCTCTTATTTGGCAACTCAGCTCAAGGTTTTGAACAAAATTAATATAAGAACTCATGTTAGAAATTGGCCAATCTGTTCCATATAAAAGTTGATGGGGTTCACCAGCATAATTCAATAGTTCTATCACTTTGTTAATAATGTATTTTTTGGAATATGAATTAAAGCTGCCGAGAACTAATCCTGAAATATCGGCATAGACATTTTTGTTCTTATAAAGAATTTCCTGACAATCAAGTATATAGGGATTTCCCAAATGACACATTACTATTTTTAGATCAGGATTATCAACAGCAACATCATCTATATTCAACGGATGTGAAAATCTAATCTTACCTTTACTTGAAAACGTATCTCCGGTATGGATCATCACTGGAACTCCAAATTCTACACACATATCATACACTCTTTGATACTTTTTATCAAATGGGTAATAATGTTCGTAGCCACAGTAAAGCTTGACACCTTTAATGAAACCCTCTTTCAACCATATTCTACAATTTCTATAATCTTCGTCAGTATGATTATCAATTGAAAATCCAGCAACAACTCCAAGATTATCATGTTTTTTTGTAATATCAAGAATTTCAGCCGTCGAAGGTCTATCCACATTAACTTCATAAGATGATAGAATAACAGAATAATCAATATTGTTAGTAATCATGGCGTCAAGTAATAATGTTAATCTTTCCTTTAGTGAAAGTTTATTTGTATACTCGTAATGGTTAAGATGTACATGACAATCTATAATGATAGATATCACCGCCCATATCTAGGATTTAACCATTCAATGAAACTGGCGTAATTCAGTGAGGAAGTATCATAGATATAATTAGGAAGTATTTTAATAAATCTAAATCCATTCTTTAACTGAAATGAAAGAACTGGGTCTTTTACTAAACCTTTTATTACCTTTTGTGCATATTCCATAGCTGACATTTTATCTGCATGTTCACAATAGTGGAGGAGTCTACCTCCACCTATTATTCTCTTTAAATTCAATTTTATAGCTAAATCCTTTCTGATATTATAGAGCATTGTTGCTATCCCAAGACACCGAAAATTAGGATGAGTGGAGATATCATCCGCATAAAGGCTATCACCTTTAGGATTATGGCTTGTGATCTTCCCATCTCCAACAATATCATACCATGTATGCTCAGCATATTCAGGTTGTAGCGAGATTATTAAACTACATGCAGATGCAACTATTCTTTCATTTAATTCTGCACAAAACTGGCCTTCAGGAAATAAGCGAATATGATTTTCAAGAAAAGAGGGTGCCGATACCATCCCAGCAGCCACATCAGGAAATGATTCCTTTTGTAAATCGACTATTTGAGAAATATCCTTCTGCTGAATATTTCTAATAATAATTGCTGGGCGCACACTATCCATACTCTAACACTATCAGTATCCATAATTCTCTGATATAAAAGGTACATATCAGAGTCATAAATGAAAAAGAATAAAATATACATGTATATACATGTATATATATAATATACATATGATTGCTATGTATGTTATTAAATTATTTCGATCTCTTACATTTTGAATTATCTTGAATATCACACATCCCTATATTAACAGCAAATGGAGCGTAAGAATTGTACTCAAGCAGAGTACGGCTCTTGTTAGACCATCTAAATTTTCTATCTCTAAAATTTGATTATTGCAATAAACAAGATTAGAATGGCCCAGAACTTTTTTATAAAGTTAGATCTATCTTCTATCCCATCATTGGAGATGAATCTTTTAATATTAAGCAAACCATTTTAACCAAAACAGATCATTATCAGGAGCAGAATCGACAAGATAGTCCGGTGGTTTATCTAGAAAAGTATTGTTAACTCTGATCATGGTGCTAACCATATAATTAAATGATAACGGGTTGCCTACAAAATTTGGATCAATGAATACTTCAACTTTGTTCTTTGGCATAGCGGAGATCTCTGATAAAGGAAGAGTATATGAATTTCCAGTGTTATTAAAAATTGCCAAATTCCAACCTACTGCTTCAAACTTAGAATCTATTGCAAAATTTGGAATTATCACTGAATAGTACTGATCTTTTCCTGATACGGAATTTCTATAATATATTACCCAAATATATACAGTCTCATACTTTTCATTCCTATTAGCATCCCCTGCAAGTTCTATAGATAAGAGCAATTTATGGTCATTAACCTTCTTTACACTGGCAGAAAGAATATCATGATAATCTTTAATCTCAGGAATTATATTTGTACGGTCAAGCTTAACAAGTGTAGAATCATCTCTAGCATCTTCAACAATTTTGTTAGTTGGTGATGATGATATTACAGTAATTGAGGATAAATTCGATACTATCAACGAAATTAATACAGCTGAGATAAATGCAATTACCATCGTGACAATAATGACAGTTTGCATGCGAATGACAAAAATAACTATTGTAGACATACCTATTATAATTAGTTCCTATCTAAGGCTCAACTAAATATATGACATCTAAATAATACCTGAAGACACATTACCAAAAACACTATCAATATTCAGATATACTTCTATACCCAGGTTTTATACTGGTTATATTCCATACCGGGTTCAAAGATAGTAACACATTATCATTTTAAACTATGTGATAACAATGATTCTAATATACAGGCCTGCCTTATTTGGCTGTAAATATTATCTCAATAGATATCATCTAGTAGCTGTGCTGTGTCGATACAAATAAGATAATTTTACATCAAATATGGATATATATACTTCAAATATATCATTTTATTATGATTTGAATGTTAAAGGAATATTCTGATTTTCAGACGGAAAATACTTTCATAATAAAGGGTTAGAGATGAAAACATAAGCATCAGAAGCTAATAAAGACTGACGATTCTGTATACTTATCGAGTCATAGCCACTTTTCCTGTTCATTTAAGTCGGTGAAAAATATCATTTGATTAGTTCTATAATATCTGCTTTTATTATACCTCCCAGCATGTGATAGTTGTATGAGTGGTAATGACTCTTAGGTACTCTTAAACAAGTTATGCATCAGCTTCCTTTCTATTTTGATTTCTTAGAGTCTTCTCTGCACTTTATTGTTAAGTATATTGCCTGTTGTTTACTTTCTTCTCTGGATTCTTTTGTACTTTCATGTTTGTATTTGTAAAAAGTAATCACGTGCTGAGTATAATTATAGCTAGGATAATAGAGCCAATAAAAGAACGACTGATTAGGAAAGGAACTACAAAAACGTCTAATCGCTGAGTCACACTATTCGAAAATTCCTGTCTTGAAATATCAACCAGGATTAGCTGTGTTCAAGCATATTCCTAAAATAAAACATTAGCTTTATCTTTTACTGTATATATCACGCTACATAATATATTAGCGATGGCGAATGACTTAGAAAAATAGTATTAATCAGAGCAACACAAAATTAGATTAGCCTTATCCTCTCACATACATCTTTCTTTTATATTTCGCTGTCAGGTTTAGCTAAATTTTTAGCAGAATGTCCTGATAACTGTACAGAACCAATTGAACGACCCCAAGCCTAAGATACCTTTCGATAACCCACAGATAATAATTTCCAAGAAAGCTACATCTATTGTTTTATCACCGGATGAAATTATGTCGCTTGAGGCTCAACAGGGTTATAGGCAAGTGATTCTTTCGGATGTGATTCATTTTCTGTTTTATTATTACTTTGGGAAAATGATTGGTTGACATTCATAGTATTATTGTCGATTAACCCTTCTGATGAATTTTTGGAGCCATCTATAATATACTGCTTAGCTTTCTCGGCTATACTTTTTATTTCTGGAGTACTATTTATTATTTTTTCTCCACCTTTGAAAACCCCTAAAACAAATGTTTGCCATCCTAATCCTATAATGGATAAAATTAATACAGCTATAATTATCCACGTCAGTATCCCCATAACTAAGTAATATGGATTTTCCTTATTCTTTAAGATTATTAAATATCATTATAAAATATCATTATAGTAGTTCTACTCTGACAAATTGAGTCCATAAACAGGTTTAAATCTTATACACCTATTTCTGTGCCTAGCAATTGATAGCTCTGACAGGCCATACAAAACTACTTTGTGGTTGTTACTGTTACTACGGACCTGGATGCCTTTAGGATACACCTTGTTTACCATCATTCATCTTATCCAGTTCATTATTCCACTTATTAATAACATCAAACTCTAGAACTACCTCACTGCTTTGAACCAATATTCATTATGTATACGCTACTTGACCGTTGGATAGTGTTATAACAGCTAAGCAGATGCAGATAGGTCAATTACGCTAACAACAGATTCAGTTATGCAACAATGCAATGGAAATAAATGATAAGAAAATCAAGATAAGACTACTAGAAATAGTACATTTATGATGACAAAGAAAAGGAAAGGAGATTCTTCATCCAAGAAAGGAAAAATCAATATCAAATAGCAATATGAAAGTACTTGAACCAGAAGTTTCATAACAAAGTTAATTCGAAAAAGATGCAATAGTAGTAACATGTACTTATGGGATAAACAATATAAGTTTCCAGCGCTTTACAACAAACAGTAGCACTAACCCTAAAAGAATTTCTTAATCTTAAGACTTATCTCAGAATTAATTGTTTATTGATTGCTACTTGTGTTAAATTGTGCAGAACCAAAGTATTTTACTATAAACTCTTATTTTATAATTTACTTATAATATTATTCATCATCCTATTTGGTCATAGTAGTAAATTGGCAGTCATATGAGTACAGCTGCTCAGAAAATTGTCAATTTTTGGTATAGGTATGAAAATCTTAATCTAAAGATAACTTTTATCTTGATCTCTTTACAATTACTTCATTTATACTGGCTTACTACTGACGTAGTACTTCAACGAATATATGGAGAAAGCTTTCTTATATTTCCCAAGGCTCTTTTACCTGTCTTTGTAGTAATAGACTATATTGAAATCCCTGCATTGATTTCAGGAATGACCTTTTATTCTCTAAGTATTTACAAACACCAAAAGAATTCATGGAAGAATTCTTTATTTCTTGCAATGCTTGCAGTACAAGTGGTTCATATATTCTGGATTACGGATGAAATAGTATATGATGCATTTTTTGAAACTCGCTTGGTAGCATTTCCTTTATATATCGCATGGATCGCAATACTTATCGATTATCTAGAGTTACCAGTTATGGCTGACTTATTTTACAAAATAATCAAAGGTGAAAAAAAGTGGCGCTAGGCAGTAGTCTTATTATTATTATTATTTCCTCATCACAATCTATGCAATGGAAAATTGTAACGTCACCTGTCTATTATAGAATGGTTTTTCCAATACCTACATACTCTGTATAGTTTCAGTGGAACATTCCATTGGACTTGATCTAATACGGGGCCTTCAATATCATTTGCGGTTGAATATGAAGATAAATTTTAATATAAAAGATATTCTATAGACAAAGACACAGAAATCTTACGTTTTAATGTTCAGTTCATCAGGTATTAATTTTCTTCATGACACTATGGCACACGATTTTAGCGATAATAAAAAGGCACAATATTGGATTGCTTATTCTGTTGGTAAGTATTAGAAGTATTAATCGTTGTTTGTGCTACATTGAAAAGCAATAAATTCTCGTCACATATATGGCAGTAGATGATGGCTTTACATGAATATTTATTTGTAATTATACAATGCAGAATATATGGTGTATTAAAGAAACGCCTTCAATTGAAATAATTAGAAACCCATCTACAAATTATTTTATGCTGATGATCTATAAGATTAAAATGAATTATTATGAGTGAAGAAGAACTTCCACCTTGGATAAAAGAGCAAGTATCGCGCTTACATCAAATTCAGCAAAATCTACAAGCAATTATGATGAAAAAGCACCAAATTGAACAAGAGATTAGCGAGACAGACAAAGCAATAGAAGAGATAAAAAAAATTGATGAAGATAATAAACTATACAAAAGATATAATACTTTTTTGATAAAGGCGAAGAGGGAGAATATTTTAAAGGAACTTAAAGAAAAAAAAGACACATTAAACATAAGAATGGAGGTTGTCGAAAAACAAGAGAAAAGAGTCAGTGACAACTTAAAAGAGGTAGAGAACAAAATTATCAAAATGAGGACTTTATTGGATAATGACTAGCAAGTTAATATTTATAGATATTATCCTATCTCGACAAATAACTTGAAAAGGCTAAAAGTTGAATAAATAAACATGATTAATCTTCATAGTATGTTGCGTTGTGTGTTCTTTTATTATCTTTGGTTCAATTTATAAATAACAATAATGAATTTCAAAAATACGACAAGATTCATACAGGAGAATTTTCAATCAATTCACAATACACACGTCATATCAATACAGAATCTCTTTATTTAAAATGACACAAATTTAAATGGAATTAAAATATAAGCATCAAAGGTACATACAAAAAACCTAACAATGACTTTCTTAAATAAGGTTGCGACAAATGATTATTAGTTGTTCATGCCCCTAATATTCTTCGAAAAGGGTTGTTCCAAGCAAAACATATTTGAATTATTTATAAGATAATATACTCATAGAAATCGTCGAAGTGGCACAATACATACTGAATCGTCAACGAGTATTCTTGGCTTAGCATTTAAACTGCTGTCTAAGCCAAGTCTAAACTATAAGTAAAGTGAGATAATATATATCAGTTATATTTAAGAGTCAAAATCTTTAACTTCAACAGTAATAAAGTCAGTCCAGATATTAATTCCAGTAAATACAAAAACCTGAAAGTGAAGATGAGGTAGATATGTATAACCAGTCATTCCAACCTTGGCTATCTCTTGGCCTT
>DASQYF010000341.1:0-7836 GCA_035639375.1 Nitrososphaeraceae archaeon | reverse complement strand
GTCATCCAACTAGATTTTCTTAGTGATCTATGAAATATTAGGATATTATAAATTTCATAAATATTATAATACAAAAATATGTAAATGCTATGGTTCGATGGAATGTTCCTACCACTAGTATAACTCTGCCTTTATTCTCTTTAGCACATAATCTATTGTAACAGGCTTTTTTATAAAACATCCTATTCTTATGGTTGGATAGTTCTCTTACAGCTTCATAATTTGCTTCTCAGGCAGACATAAAGCAAAATCTTAAGGTGACATCTACTTTTAATATCCCTGTACATAATTCAAAGCCATTCATATCTGGCATTGATATCTATTAGCAATAGATCATAGAAACTTGGCTTGAATTGCGATATTGTTGATAGAGTATTATTAAATGTATGTACTACAAGTTTATTGTTTTTCTCTTTCTAAAGCAGATTTGAAGGTTAGAGTAGTATCTTGATCATCCTCTACAATTAGAATCCTATTGGGAAATGAGTCTTGTTTTTCTTTATTTTTATCATGGACATATAGCACAGCCGCCACCGCCATGTCCTTTATCGTTCGATCCAGAAAGTTTCTATCTTTCTCGCACTACTTTTGCTAACGCAGTCTGTCTGTAGAAGAGATCCTTTTACCGTTAGAGATATTGCTGGATTCATCTGTTCTTTCTAAACGTCTACACAACATTTTAAAGGAATCGAGAACATCTATTTCAATCACTCCTGGCAGATGCTTAATAGTAGGAATATAATTGCTTATGGTATACAGATCTTGTATTCTAACTTCTATTATGATATCGCTACTTTTAAGATCATCTGAAACGGATCTGTTTATAACCTGTACTGAATTTGCTAGATTCCTTTGATTATTATGCTCGAACTCAAGTGGATATTTCCCCGTATGGATTGAATCTTCAATCATTTTACATAGTTCAGAAATCTTCATGATCTCTATCAATTATTTACTGAAATTTAACATTTTATGACTAATATTAACTGTGACTAAACCTTATATACATCGTCCTTTAGACAAAGTAATCCATATCATAATTACATTTTTAATTTATTTTTCTTTTCAATTATTAATATGTAAGTTCCTTATATAGACTACAATCTGCTAGAGTAAGAGTTTCTCTATCTCAATTATCATCTTTAAATTTTATTGATCGACGGGCTTACCTTTTCGCGTATATTTTGACTCAGTGTAATAATCACAAATATTATCTCTATTTTCTGTCCCAATTAGTCTAATATGATCTAAGACTGCAACAATATTTCAGTGAATAATTATACATGATTTGAATATATTATTTGGATTGACAAGATAGTCACTTGTATCTCCTGATGTTGTTAAAATTCCTGCAAAGAAATGTGTACACTTCTTCTTGTACCATATGAGCAAATAATGTACCTAATCCTTCACACGATTGGATATAGATAGTATTCTAGTACTAGTCTTTTATTTATATACAATCTGACTATATTTATTCTTGTTGTGATTGTGGCTGTATCTTTTCTTCCTCTTCTAATACTTCATGCGGATCTATTTCTACCTGTTCTGACTCTCGTTCTTCTTGTTGTAATTCTTCTGCAATCTTTATTGCTCTCGGCAGATCGTCCTTTTTTTGTTGTTTAGCGCTGTGATCATTATTATTACTGATATCTGTATTATCAGTATCATTATTTTGCTTTTGATAGTTTTTCTTTAACGTCATTGGCATCAATAAATCCTAACCATTAATGTCATAGTCTATAATATAGCTTTCTCTTTAAAGGTTTTTCTACTTATATCTATCAATAGATAATAACTTCCTTTTCTTTGTCTTCCTTTGTTTAATGTTTTTGTGACTGTATAGGTCTCTTCTTCTAGAATGTTCTAAATATGTTTTTAGATATTTTCTTTTTGTTGTAAAATAAAACTATAGATGTGTATAGATATAACTATCCTTTGACTAATTTTTGTTAAATGTCGAAGCCATAGATTACTTTATATCGGAAAAGGTATACAAAATAGCTATAATCTAAAAAGAATGAAACCTATTGTAATTCATAAATAAGACATATAATAAGTACAATGTTAGCAAAATACTAAGATTAATATCTGAATATCTTATCTGATAATGAAAATATAATTCATCTAATCCCGCTGTATTTTAAGAACTCATAATTTATCTATCAGATTTTGCAGTGACGTTTTGAAGTGGTCTTTTCCTATACTTCATTAAGATCTAAAGAACCTTTTTTCTATAGAATATTGATCATGATCAGAAAAAGGTATTCTATATCCATTGTATGCTTACAAGAACCTTGCTCTTTATCATGTGCTCTGGTCGCCAACTTTTTTCTATGTTACTGAGAAGAGCTTTAAACTATACAAGTAGATATAGTCAATATTGTTGTTTGCTAATAAGATTAAGTCAATTAATAAATGACATCTTTTTATGTTATCTGATTTATGTATAATTAATATGTTCAACTTATCAACTGCCCAATATTATGTTCATTCTCCTTCTGTAATGATAGACACTTTTACATTATACAAGCAAATATCAAAACAGTATTGCGATCAAAATATTGTCAATTCTATAAAACAATTGGTACCTGAGAAAATGCTGAAATTGAACAGTGGTGAACTGTTAAAACCTCTTTTTCAATGGTTCAAAAATGACTTTATGAGTTGGATGCCCAAAGATCCAAAGTGTATAACTTGTAATATGCTTCTGAACGTCCAGTTGATAAGAGGCGAGTCGTGGAAACTACGAAAGACAGAACTCTATACATGTAATAGATGCGGATCAAAGCAAATATTTCCTAGGTATGGGGAAATCCTCGTGATTGCAAAGACAAGAACAGGAAGATGTAGTGAATGGTCTATGCTCTTTGGTGCCATTTTGAATTCATTGTCATTTCAAACTCGAATTGTTCATGATTATCTTGACCATTGCTGGAATGAATCACTAATAGATGGAAAATGGGTACATTTAGATTCAACTTTAGACTATCCAATTTCCTTTAATCATCCTCATTGGTACGAACAAAATTGGGGGAAAAAATATGAATATGTCATGGCTTTTTCTGCTAATAGTCTTGAAGATGTTACACAAACTTACACGGAGCAATGGAATGCCATTCAGAGAAGAAGAAGAAAACATGAAAACAACTTGGACGATTTTAAAGCTATATATTCTGCAATATAAAAAGTCCAAGGTTTTTCACTATCCTTTGTCTTTGTCTATTTTTCTTTTCATGAAACTGAAGCAAAATTTCCTATAGATGATAGATGCATAAAAGTCTCTCCCACTTCTCAAATACATTTTCGACAATTGTCAATAGTAGATAATGACTATTGGTTAGTTGCATTAGCAAAATTAGTTCTTGTAGGTCAATGCATAAAAGAATTGGAAAGAGAAAGAATAAAGATGGCATTAGGATATGATTAATTACCATTGTTAATCAAGTGGTAAGAGCTATTCTCAGTACTAATATGAATCATCTTTTGGCTTCAATAGAGTATTATCATATAGCCAAAAATCAAAATAATGAGAAAAAGGTAGTCGTAATGGAACAGCCAGATGATTACTAAGAAATACTATAATACTATGATGATGTGTTATCACCATACTTTACTTCTTTATTATCACGTCCTTCATAACTGTCCCAAATATTGGTGTATCTCCAAAGTGATTGTTAAGCTTAGTTGGATCTGTCCATATGCTTATTATGTTGCCACTCAGTATCTTTATACTGATTGGAATACTTTGAACAGGGACGTTTTTCATAGTTATGGTGGCAGTTCCATTAAATACTGATGTCTTATTATCTGGCATAGCCATTTCTGTAAGTATAAAGTCATAGATTGAATGTTTATGCACAGCCGAACCATTTGTCATTATCATGTTAAATACGGCTTCGAAGCTTGCAGTTGGGAGTTTAGCAGTAGTATTAAGTGTTGTCATTGCAGATGTTGAATTAGTAGCATTATTATTTTGAATATCTTCCTTTGATTTATCCATTATCAAACTTCCTTTCCAAACACCTGAAACTACCCAAGTTGAATTGCTATTCTCATCATTTTGTATACTTGAAACAGTCCCAGCTGCGTATTCACCAGGCTTCATTACTTCATGGGGTTCATAGTTATAAGACTCTTTTTGTGGATATGCCATGCTGTTTTCACTTGCAGTTGCTGAAGCAAGAACAACAACTGTCGATATTACTAATCCCATGATTGCCATTACAGCGAGTACGACTGATGATTGGTCATTCCTCTTTTTTTGCGCCAATTTAATTCAATAAAATACTCAGCAGCTATTAAGATTATCCATTACTATATGTAGCTAAGTTGTACTAAAATATAGGAAGGATATGCCTAAATAGCATTCATTCATTAAGTGTTATGTAGATCAGAACACTGGAGAAGTTGTAAATTATATGGAAATTGCTGGGAGACCATCCGTCATTGTAAAAAATATCACGATGAGCGTTGTTCAAAAAAGGATGAACCAGATTACTAGATGTATATTATATATCTGGAATTAACAAGATAAAGCATAATCATGTAGGCTGATTATAGCACTGTCACTGTATTTACTTTTCTAAAAAGCCAAGTTAATATTTAGTAGTTGCTGATATTCTCATTCAACAATTGAGGAATGAAAAGGATATTAGATTAAGAATTGATATGTTTCAAGGACAGTCTAAAACCATTGCAAAAATGTTAGCTAAGGCATTTTCTGAACATAATAATATATCTATTAATGAAAATTCTGCTAGGTTAATCAATATCCGTACTCGAATAGAAGAATTGATGTGGGTATTAAATGAAAAAAATATGTCATCAAATCCTCTCCTTGAAGTTTGTTCAATAAATATGCTAGGAAAGGAAAAAGAATCTTTGACTGTGGGTCAAATAATGGAAAAGCTAAAGATTGGTGAACTAAGTATGAATGATCTTCCAGCAGATGTCGTCAATAAGATAAGAAAGGCAGCATTACAATTAAAAAGATTATATCAAGATCAACTATAATACTACCAAACATAGAAAAAGCACTTTTATATTGAAATATGTATAATAAAGCGCATGTTTTAGCCATATCCCATATGTTTAGCTAGGCAACTTCAGTTTTAATTAGCAATAAGCCGTCAACTAACACTAGATATCAATTTAGCGTTTGATATATTAATAAAAATATATTATTTGCCGAACGGATTTTGAAGTTCAAATCCTGCTATAGCTGAAGCTGCGTTAGGGTCGGGATCGTCAGCAGGTTCTTCAGTTACAACAAACTGCTTGTACGTATATGGATTAACCATGTATTGTTTGAAAGTTAATGTACCATCCGGATTGAACTGTCCTAAACTTAGTTGATAGCCTGATCCACCAGCATCCACTAACCAGCCTTCAAATACTTTACCATTTGTAGGTGAGCTATCCATTTTGGCACTAATGTTTGCCGTATAACCATCAGTGTTGAGGGTAATTGTTCCCTTTTTTTCTCCTCCAAAAGGATTACCGTTTGAAGGAGTTGTAAGATTACCATTTCGCTGCTGTGCTTCGGCTATTTGTATTAGTAAAAACGAGGATGTTGCTATTGATGATATCAACACTACAAGAAATGCTGCAAGAGAAAAAGCCACAAATTTTTCTATAAATTTCATACAAGAAGTAGTAGTTTACGAACTATAAATACTATTACTGTTTATTATTGTTCATCGCTATGGTATGTCTCATAATGAAATGCAATTCAGCAAGACTGATTTAGTCCATTTATTCTGGAGCTTGTAGATGTGGCTATAATATCTACATATATAATTATTAACACAGCAACATCTCCAAGATCCGGTACGCATTGTTATCATTTTAGGGTCATCAGTTTCTTTTGAATATCTAGCATTTCTAACTTACGTGAGCCGATCTGATGAAGGCTAACTTGTGGATCTTATCTTTCAATTGATATTTTTATAATGTACATTGATTAAGAAAACAAATTTGTAGATCCACTCACGCCCTCTGTCAGGGGCGCATTATGATATAGTTATCCCCAAACCCTTTGTAAACTTGATTTAATATTTGCAGTTGCTGGATTAACCAACAATTGAGGACTTAATTAAAAAATAATGATATTCAGTAAGTCCGAGCAGCCTACAAATTGGTCCTGAAATTTGCGGAAGCTGATAATTCTTAATTCAAATCTTATATGATATACCAAGTTTTAATTTAAAATGTGTTGAATGAAACAATGACATTTCTAACTTTACGACTGCCATGATTTTAACATCTATCTCTTATCTATGATTAAATACTATAAATGATATACAATAATAAAAAGAATCAAAGAAAAGAGAAATGGAGCATTGAATTTAAAAGGGAATCAATGGTGTTTCGTTTGATTAGTGATAAAAAACAGGATTTATAGTTAGATAATCATTGGGCTTGTTGTTATTATTAACTTTAATTAAGTGAAAAAGCAACTTTTGTTGTCTTTCCAAAAAACAAGAAAGAAGACTAAACCAGACCTTCATTAGAAGATACCTTCTTAATTTCATTAACGATCTTCATCAGACCATCTGGCATTTCTTTGGAACCGTCAGTCCATCCAGTTGTATGAGCTTTGTCATTCATTGTAACAGTTAAATTACATGAAATATATTTTGGATCCTCTTCTTCAGGCGGATAATCAGTTTTTGTTTTAAAAAATTCATTTTTTACAACTATGTCCTTCAAGTCATTTTCTTCTGAATCGGTGATAGGTTTATGAGATAGGTTGGCACCACTAACGTCTGTTGAAGAAGTAAGTATTTTTGTTTTTGAATCCAATGAAATTAGTAGATAACGTGAGGTTATTCCTCCTGATTCTGTATATTTGAAGCTAAACTCTGCAATGGGTGAATTTTCCTTACCTGTAGTAGTATTATCAACCATATATACAGAGGGAATAGAGTAGTTTTATACCTTTCGTAGAATTCAACTAGTTTTTATGTCAACGTCTGGAGTACTACATCTATAACAGGTATTTTCATCATCATACAGTCTGTTGGTTCTTATAACTTAATGATGAAATTACTCGTTAACTTATTGCTTTCTTCTGCTTAGTTTATTCACATCATTATTCTAACTCATGTTATTTGTTCTATTATCCATTCTCTAAATTTTGTAATTGCAAATTCCTCAGATTGCTTGATAAACTGTGGATCCTTTACCTTCCATTGGTTCTCAGGAATAGAATCGAAAAACTCTTGCATACATAAAATAAATCTGAAGCGTAAGTTCCTTGTGTTTTCCGTTGTTATTCCATAACGGTATAGAATATTAGCAATCTGTCCAAATGCAGTATCATAGTTTCTTTTAAACGGTGGAATTTCGAAAGTACGGTATAATATTGAAGATATTGTATCTAGGTCTTGGCGAATTGTAATCAATTTATATACATATAGAGTATAATGCTTATAATTAAAATAATATTATCAGGTTTCTTGAAGATGATATATTCGGTGGATGTGAACAAACCTACTCCATTTAAGCCAGAATTTTTTTGCTGACGATAATGCCACTATAACTATCATTCTGACATCTGTCGTCTAGTAGCATTAAAGTTCAATACCAATATTATTTAGCTAATTCGGACTAATATCGTTGTTTGTATTCAAAAGCCAAAAATAGTGTCTCAATGCCCAAAGAATTACTTGAATCCAGACTCTCACATAGCATGAAATATGTTTTTATTTGTTGATTTACCTTCCTGGTTAAGAATAAGGAGATATGCCAGTAATACAAATTACAATAAGCCAAGGTAGATCTGTTGAGCAGAAACGTGAACTTGTTCAGGTGCTGACTAGAGAGACAGCA
>DASQYF010000340.1:0-5065 GCA_035639375.1 Nitrososphaeraceae archaeon | reverse complement strand
CTATTACTGCCTTAATGCTGGTGACCTTCTATTATTCTTACCAGTCAATTTTTCTTTATTTCTCTTGACTTATCTCCTTTGCAACAGCATCTATATTGATATCAAGCATGTTTGATAGTGTGGCTACTGAAATATAATTAGGATAGATGCTTTGCAACTCACTTTTTATTCTTGCTTTACCTTCTTCAGTAATATTTTCTCCTCCTACTTCTGCAGCCGACTGCATTTGCTGCTGCTGTTCAACTAATGACCTGAATGTATTGATGTAATTCAATTGTTCGTCTAGTAAAGTCTTAGGTGGGCCAGATTGACCATGTCCTGGAAATAGAATTTCTGCGTCTGAGTAATTCTGCATTATATATTCTATCTGTTTAATCCATTCTGAAGAACGGCCCTCTGCTAAGAAAGGATGCATACGATTATTGACCACGTCGCCAGTAAATAATATCTTCTGCGATGGAAGATAAATTAGAGTCATATCACCGGCTTCTCCTGGTCCAATGTCTTCAAAATTATAAGTTATTTCATCGATAGTGATATTTTTACCTGACTTTACTATGTTGTTTGGTAATATAGTCTGGTTAGAATAGTCATTACCAAGAATCTGCTTTGATAAGGCTATGAGTCCTCCTTTATCATTCTTCATAATATCAAATGTCGATTGAGTTGAATATATAGGCACGTTGGCTGTTCCATTTAACAAGGCTTCTGCTCCATTTATATGATCTGGATGAGGATGTGTAATGATAACACCTAGAATAGGCTTGTTTATCTTTTTGACTTCCTCTAGAACATTTTTACCTTCGGATAATTGACGCTGTGTATCAATTACGACTACTCCATTTTTACTTTCTATAATCCATGAGTTGACTGGCCCAGGGGGTGGAGAGGTATAATTATGAATATGAGGTAAAAAAGTTGCATTGGCCGTTGTGTTATCATAGGATGCTGCTGCAATAGTGCTTCCTTGAGCAAATACATATTGTTGTTGCGGTGATGCTTGACCTATAGGATTAACCAGAGCTGTTACCAACACGCTTGATGCTACAGCTGCTATGAGCATTATTAGACTTATTATCATCATATTGACCCATCCCCTACAGTATTAGCTCTAACAAAGCCTTTTTCCTGAAGGATACTTTCATACATCCAATTTTCAAATTCCTTGTCAGATGTACTTTTTCTGACTTTCATTATATATTCTGCATCTTCGCCGACTACATATCTTATCTCAGGATCCTTTGATGTTATAGCATTTAGGATAGCTTCTGCAACTAATTTAGGAGGAGAGCTTTTATCAATCATCATGGTTCCAAATCCCCTCATTGCCCTTCCAATTAAATCTGCATATGGAGATTCTGGCCTCGATCTTTTGTCAGCAGTTTTGATGTTTTCTACAAAGTTTGTCTTTATAACTCCAGGTTCTATTATAACAATATTGATACCGAATTGCTTCAGCTCATATCTCATAGATTCGGATAACCCTTCTAACGCAAACTTGCTAGCGATATATACTGGATTAAGAGGTGTTCCAACTTTGCCACCAACCGAACTTACATTTACAATTATCCCGTTTCTTTGTTTTCTCATTACAGGTAACACTTCTTTTACAATTCTTACAATACCAAAGAAATTGGTTTCAAATTGTTCTTTAATCTGATCAAGAGTTACTTCTTCGAGAGGGGAGAACAGCCCATAACCAGCGTTGTTTATTAATACATCGATTCTTCCGTTTTCTGCTGCTACTATTTTGTTAATTGCATCTTTGACAGATTTATTATCATTGACATCAAGCTGAACAACTTGCGATGGCAAATTTTCAGTATTGGCTATTTCTGTTATGTTTTTTGATTTTTCTAAGTTACGCATAGAAGGCATAAGTATGAAATCCAGTCCTTGCCAATAGGAGAGCTGTCTCAAGTCCTATACTACTTGAGCTACCAGTAACAACTGCAACTTTTTCTACTTGCATAATTATATTAACTATAAAAAGGAAAGTATATAAATTGGAAAGTAAAGATATGGTTAGCAGGTAAAGCTTTGGTAAGTTGTAACAAGGAGATATAATGTATATCATGGAAGGTATGAAAAAGTGCCCCTTTGATAATATCTCCAAGCTAATTGGGAAAAATTTACTACTCTGATAGTACGCAATATGATGAATAATTAGACTAGGTTCAACCAATTTATTGAAACCATAGAAGGAATAAATCCAAAGACACTTTTTACAGACTTAAGGAGATGGAAAAGAATAGATTGATACCCAGAAAGATTTTCCATGAAACACTAATAAGGATAGAGTATTACCTAACAGAAAAAGGTAGGGTACTTAAACCTGTACTTTACTAGCTGGCTGCTTTTTCCAAAGTATTGTGCTAATGATATATTCAAGGACGAAAAGTCTAGAACCTTACAGCAAGTTGTACGCCAATAGCAGCCAATCAGGTAAACCTTTCGCGGATTTTTTCCAGCTCAATTAAATCTAACTAGATGGAGCTAATTTTAGCTTAGCTCCAAGTTACCCCTACAAAGAGGATATCTAAATTCATTGATTCTCGATTTACATAAGGCAAAATAGTCATCAGTTCTATGTCGTTAAAAGATGTAGATCTATTTTCAAGGATGAATAACTATAAGAGAAATAGATTATTCACTTAGCACTCTCACTAGACTCCCATATGGCAAAAGCGTTGTTTTCTGTATCGAGGCAAACTGCAAAGTATCCCATTCCTGGTACCGCCATTTTAGAAAGAACTACTTTACCTCCTATCTTCTCCACTTTAGATGCGTATTCGTCCACCGATTTTACGCCTATGTAATTGATATTTGGTTGTTGTGGCATTTTCCGTTTCATCATTCCTCCTCCTAGTGCCTTGTTTCCTTTCTCATCTGTTGTAGTTATCATCCAATATTCCATGTCAGAAGAAGAAGAAGAAGAAGAAGAAGAAGAACTATTGCCAGTATCCATCCCAAGCAATTTTTCTATTTTCTATCCAAAGAGTTCAGTATAGAATTTCTTTGCCCTTTCAATATCATCTGCAGGTATCTCAAAATGAACTATTGTTGGCATGTTATTTAGACCCTGAGGCGGCCGAATTCTTCCATGATCGGGCTGGATTCCGGGGTGATGAGATCCATAAACTGTTTGTAAAGTCGATTCATATTTTCATCATTTCCACACTTTTCCATGTATTCATCTCGGTACTTGTTGTCTTTGTAGAAGATTTGCTCTAACCCAAACCTTCTCATCGTCCTGGTTAGCCGAGACAATTTTAGCTATGTTCGTCCAGTAGTCCATCATGTTCTCAGTACTGCTGAGCTGAAAGTACTCCACGCGCAGAGCCCCGTGCTTCCTAGTTATCTCATTAGCTTGCTTTGCGATCTGCAACATCGCGTCATGATTCTTTTTCGGTACTCGACAGATGAACTGCTGGACAATACTTCCAATTTCTTCCTGTTCCTTTATTTCTGTCGCGTTTGATTTGCTCATGGGCGATACTATAAAAGTATAGTTTAAAAATATGCAAGGGAGTAAAAGTATAGTTGTAATTGCAATTCATAAAAGATCAAGAAGAGGAGGAATCATCTAGCAACTACGAACGCATGATCCAACCCCAAGTAAGCTTCATCCAGTGCCCAGTTAAGACTAGTCTAGGAGTGCTGGGCAAAAAATGGACCATGCTGATAATCAGAGATATCGGCGTCCACAAGATTGAGCGTTTCAATCGGCTCTTAGAATCTATTCCAGGCCTTACCCCAAGGGTTCTTTCAATGCGTTTGAATGAGCTCGAGAAGGAAGGGCTGATCGAATGCGCAGAGGAAAAGAGATCGCCAATGATGGTACTGTGGAGGCTCACTGAGAAGGGTAAAGACACGCTGCCTATCTTGATGCTTTTGGCTGCATTCGGCTCCAAATGGTATTCCGATGTCGTATTTGAGGACAAGAGACCTAGGAAGTTAAACGAGATCTTTCCACTGCTAGAAGTACGAGAAATAATTAGGGGTTACACCTGAGGGAACTCCTTTCATGAGCAATCCGCAGCTACAACCAACACATACCTGATTTTACTCAACGATCTATGTATCTATCAAGCAAGCGTTAATTTTTTTTACCTACTATACATATAGCTTCATTCCTGAGTTTCATATTACCTGTATTGTTTTTTGCTTCTGGCTTTTACATTAAAAGGATGGTCTTTTGAATGATAAATTATTAGCCGAAATTTAATTCATAGAAGATATATCTATATACAATCACATAGGATCTCAAAACTGAGTTTGATGATACAGAACCAAAATATTACAGCTATGAGGCATTTTGTGATGATAGATCTGTTCATATAAATTTATTATTTTGTTCTTTGATAAAGAAACAAAGTTAACTGTCCCATGTAGAGAAGTAGGTATGGACTGTGACTACATCTGTAAGGGCGAAACAGAAGAGGAAATTATGAAAAACGCTGAGGAACATGCAATAAAAGATCATGGATATAAAACAGAAGACTAGATGACTCTTGAATTAAGGGAGAATATAAGACCCATATTAAGAGATCATATCTTCTAATTGATCTCTTAATTTTTTATGAATTTGGAGTAGTTATAGTCTATACGCATTGAGCCTATATTCAACGTCTGGTTTGCAAAAATAGAGCCAAGTCTGTCTTGCATCGTACTGGCTCCTAGCTAATAGTAATTTAATATTATATTCATCAATAATAGAAGCTGGGACTATAATCATGTCATATTTGGTTCACAAACCACTGATGTCTGGACTAATGAAGAACAAATTCTATTTCTGAAATATTGTCATGTGGAACATGACAAGTGTTATCATTCTATGGCAAATAATAAATTGGCTTTCATATATGATGAAATTATGGCTATTATTCTTTCTTTCTTCATTTCTGTCTATCTTTTTATCTTTTTAGATATAGATAATTGCTATTTGTATCATATCCAATGTCTGCCATTGTCAATACCTTAAAGCCATTATCATGTAAATATTTAATTTCTTTTTCAAATAGATCTATAGTAGTAGCATAAGCACCTGGATCACCTTCTCCGC
>DASQYF010000339.1:0-7004 GCA_035639375.1 Nitrososphaeraceae archaeon | reverse complement strand
TTCTGCTGCTTCAGCTGCACGTTGAGCATGAGGATGTATATCATTAAGAGGAAAGTTGGTGAACACAAAACATATTTTGTCATCACCAAACTCTCTTATTTTTTGTACTTTTTAAGACAACCAGTTAATTTAAAAATCTACCTATCTAAACATGTTCGCGATGATCAGAATATCAGTTGAGCATGACTTGTGTAGCAAATACTCCTTAACAGATCGAATTACTGATCATTTACTACCTCTTTTCATATTTATATCTAATCACATTACAGGAATAGCCATGTCAAACAACACACCTATCCTTGTTACTGGAGCCGCCGGAAATGTTGGTTCCGTAGGGCGAGGTGTCGTCAAACTTCTTCGAGAGCGCGATCTTCAAGTCAGAGCGCTTGTACACCGCCTCGACGAACGATCTCAAGTGTTGAGCGAAATGGGAGCCGAACTTGTCGTCGCCGACCTCACAAATGGTGCTGACGTAGTAAGAGCATTGCGCGGTTGCAAGCGGATGTATTTTGGCATGAGTATATCGTCACCGTATCTTCAAGCTACGGCTATTGCAGCAGCCGCAGCAAAAGAAATCCCCGGCTTCGAGATTCTCGTGAACATCTCGCAAATGACAGTTTCGCAGATGAGTCTAACTGAAATGACCGAATCACCTCCGCAGCAACAACATTGGCTCGGCGAGCAAGTCCTTAACTGGTCTGGGGTGCCTGTAGCACATGTGAGGTCGACGATCTTCCTGGAACCTTTCTTCTCTAGCATGGCGGCCTCATCAATCGCCAAAGATGGGACAATTAGATTTCCATTTAGCTCGGCGCGAACTTCACCAATTTCCGCTAGCGATGTGGCAAGAGTCGTTTACACAATTTTGGATGATCCCACCGGTCACCGAGGGAAGGTCTATGAACTGACTGGTCCTCGATCAGAAGACATGAATGAGATCGCAAAAGAATACGCGATCGCACTAAATCGCCAAGTGAAATATGTGGACACACCATACGACAAGTGGCTGAAGGAAGAATTATTGCCACTCAATTTACCTCAATACGTTTTTCACCACGTTTCCACTATGGCTAAGCTCATCGCGGAAAATCGCTACGACCGGTTGACGTCGGACGTGCAGAAGTTAACAGGAAAACCAAGTATGAGCGTTCGAGAGTATGTAACTGCACATCCGGAGGTATTTTCCACTGCCGCAGTCACGCGTTAGACAACAGGTTAACATTATCGATCCATCATGGGAGCATTGATGGTTGCTGTAAAACTGAACTCTGCGAGTGTAGCTTGTTCATATGTATATATCTATATCCGACTACACTTAAATCTGCAAAGATAGTATGTGAATGCTCTCACAAGTTGTTATAATATATACAAAGAAATCATTTCCAAGCTGGAGTGATTTTTCTTTTGCTTTATGGTACTAGAGGAAGAAAGTGCAATTAATGCAAAACTTGCAACAAGCGTTAACTCACACCCAACAAAACTAAAAATTGTAAGCCGCAAGATCCAGTCTATTATATATTCATATGATTAATAATGAGACAATGTCCCAAATTGAAATGAATAAGGCAGTTATTCAACGCTATTTTGAAGCATACAATAACAAAAATGAAGCAATATTTGATGAAATAATAGCCCCGGAATACATAGACAATGGTCAATCTGCTTATATGGGCTCGCCTGGAAGAGGAATTGATGGAGCAAAAAATGACCTTAGGTATTCTTTGGATAAATTAGATGAATTCAATTACGTGGTAGAGGCAATCATTGCATCAGAAGCTTACCCGGATCTTGTCGGTGCATATTGGAAAGGATCATTGACACCAAAAGCAACTTCCTCTGACACTCAGCAAACTAATAAAATAATTAACTACAGAGGTGTAAGTATATACCGAATTCAAAATGGAAAAATGGTAGAAACTTGGCATGTATTTGATGGTTTACCACTGAAACTGCTATCTGTCTAACTCGCCGCTAGTACTATCTTCATAACGATAAAACTTTAGTGCCAATCAATCTAAAAGGATCAAATACATCATTATATGACCTGTATTCCTTGTCTAATGTTCCATCATTATCTAAAGCGGTCCTACGTGAAGTTAGGTTATCATGATATTATAATATTATTATCTTGGTTAACTATCTTCTTAGTTATCAAATCATAATTGATTGATAGTAGTATACATTCCCGAAAGATATCTATATTACATTGAATACATCATCATATCAATATTAAATTGTCAGATAATGTTAAACAATCAGCTAATAACGACGATGGAACTAGCTGTGATTATTGTGGTAATCCGCTGGAAGCCTGTATCTGCGTATGTCCTTATTGTGGTGAATTAAATGGTTGTGAATGTTGCCTGTATGATGCTGTAACCGGTGGCGGATAAGAAATACTTTATAATGAGCTTTCTCTTCCAATTGTAAATCGTTAAAAGCACGTCTTGCGAAAATTACTCTAGATGACTCTAACAAAAATTACTAACTCGTTAACGTGGGTTATTGGAGGAGCTCAAGGAAGTGGAGTAGACTCGGCAGCTAATATATTCTCACGCGCCTGTGCACAGGGCGGATTGCATATTTTTGGAAAGCGAGAATTTTATTCCAACATCAAGGGTGAACACAGTTATTTTACAGTAGGAGTATCAGATAACCCAATTCGCTCCCATGTTGATAAAATCGACGTTCTTGCATCCTTTGATGCTGAAACAGTATTCAGACACGCGGATAAGGTAGCAGACGGTGGAGCCATAATTTATAATTCAGAGTTAGCCAATACTACCATTCAAGAAGTCCCAACTATCGAGGAATTAGCCGCTGGAAGAATATCTAGATTTCTAGAAAAAGCAGGTAAGCCATTGACGATTCAAGGGATGCTTGATTATGCTAAGGATAATGGAGCTATAGTTTACAATATACCATATCTTAAAGTACTAAAAGAATTTGCAGAAAAGATCAATGACTCTTCTTTGAGCAAATTTACACGAATGATAAATGTTATGGCTTTATCAGCATCAATGGCAATTTTAGATTTTGATTCTGATATACTGACCAATGCAATAAGATATGTTTTTCGAACAAAACCCAGAGTCGCTGAGAGTAATATCTCGGTAGCCAATTATGCCTATAATTATAGTAGATCGAAATTTGATTTATCTCAATTCAAGTTCACTCTAAGATGTAAACGCCCTTCTGGTGACATAATACTAGTGCAAGGGAATCAATCATCAGGTTTAGGAAAGATCATCGCAGGATGCAAGTTCCAAACATATTATCCCATAACTCCAGCAAGCGATGACAGCGAATTCTTGGAATCCAATCAGATACTTGAGCAGAGGAACGGTCAGAATGGTTCTCTAGTGGTTCTTCAAACTGAAGATGAAATATCTGCTGTTGCTATGGCGATAGGTGGAGCTTTAACTGGAGCGCGTTCAGCCACTGCTACTTCAGGACCTGGTTTTTCTCTAATGACAGAAGCATTAGGATGGGCTGGAATGAATGAAGTTCCTCTCGTTGTTTCCTTATACCAAAGGGCTGGGCCTGCTACTGGCCTTCCAACCAGACATGAACAAGGTGATTTATTGTTTGCCGTAAATGCAGGACACGGAGAATTTCCAAAAATTGTTTTTGCTTCTGGAGATATTGAAGAAAGTTTTTATGATACAATAAAAGTATTCAACTTTGCAGAAAAATATCAGATGCCCGTCATCCATATGCTGGATAAAGCCATAGCAAACAGCATAATGACATGCAAAATGTTTGACCAATATAAAGTTAAAATTGATAGAGGACAATTACTACAAGATGTTGCTCCAACGACAGAGACCGGTACGGCTGGTCACTATTTAAGATTTAAGTTAAGCGAGTATCCTATTTCTCCGCGTATAAGCCTCGGTACTGAAAACGGAATATTTTGGAATACAGGAGACGAACACACGGAAGAAGGCCATATTACCGAAGATCCAGAAATGCGTATTAAAATGATGAATAAACGAATGAGTAAATTAGATGTTGCTTTAAATGAAATAGCCGATGAAGATAAAGCAGTAACCTATGGGGAATATGATCCCGTCTTGGGTTTGACAATAATAGGTTGGGGCTCTACCAAGGGGGCAATTCTGGATGCTATGGATCGATTCAAAGATGAGGGTAAAAAAATCAAATTCATTCAAGTCAGATTATTACATCCATTTCCGACTGCAGTAATGGAAAAAATGCTACACGATACGAAAGTTCTGGTAGATATTGAGATGAATTATTCATCTCAATTAGGAGCGCTTATAAAACAGAACCTAAAACGTGAGATTAACTATAGTATTGTTAAATACAATGGCCGGCCAATGTCTTCAAGTGAGGTTTATAATGCTATACTGCATATAATAAATGGAAAAGCATCAAGGAGAATTGTTTTAGACAATGGCACTTAAACTAGCAGACTACAAGACAGACGTTCATAACGATTGGTGTCCTGGTTGTGGAGATTTTGGTATCTTAAATGCTATTCAAATGGCACTATTTGATATGCATATTCCTCATCATCGAGCTGCAATATTTTCAGGAATAGGATGTTCTGGTAAGACACCACATTTTATCCATACTTATGGAATACACACGTTGCATGGTAGAGTTTTACCATTCGCTCAAGGCGCAAAGCTATCTAATCCAGAACTTGAAATATTAGCTGTTGGAGGAGACGGAGACGGTTTGGGGATTGGCGCCGGCCATTTTGTAGCTGCAGGTAGAAGAAATGTAGATATGGTTTATATCATATTTAACAATGGAGTCTATGGTTTAACAAAAGGCCAAGCTGCACCTACTCTGAAATTAGGTATGAAAACAAAGTCGCTTTCACAACCCAATGTTAATAATTCGGTTAATCCAATATCTCTTGCTTTGATTGCAGGATTTAGTTTTATTGCAAGAGGATATTCGTATGATGTCAGACATTTAAAAGACATTATCAGAAAAGCAATTGAACACAAAGGGCTTGCCTTTTTGGATATATTGCAACCATGTCCGACTTATAATGACATCAATACAAGGGAATGGTTCCAAGGATTGGACAATATTAATCCTAAGACAGACATGCAGATGCCAAGGACATACAAATTAGAGGAGGCGGGATACGACGGTGTAATACACAAAGAAGATGAAATTAATGACAAAATGGCGCAAGTGATTGAAAAATCAAATGAATGGGATAATAAAATACCTATTGGTATATTTTACCAAAATGAACATATACCGACCTATCAAGAGAGAATACTGGCTAGAATACCTGATTATATAGAAAACCCACCATCTAAACAAGCTGTGTCAGATCAGAACAACAAATCAATCACTAGTATTGACAAGCTTTTAACAGATCTAAGAGTCGACAAATAGAAATGATATGAAGGATTGCTTTTTTTCTCTCTAATTTATTTATATAAATATTTAATTTGTTATAGTGTTTATAATTAACTAGAGCCTTAAAAATACAAAAATAAAATAAAAGAAAGGGATTTGGTTAATCCCATTTACTCCATGCAGCCATCCATCTATAAGTCCACGTGTTTAACTTCGCACCTAAAGCTGCTATAGGCACGCTCAGCACTGCTCCAGCACCGGAACCCAATGCTACAGGACTATTGTAGAACTTTCCTACCTGCGGTTCGATTGGAGTCATATAGGGAGGCAGCGTGGGTCTTGGATACTTGAATGCCATTTCCAGAGGATCTCTTACTAACAAAAGGTTTATCATATTGAACATTGGAAGCGACAGACCAACTAGCGTTCCGCCAATAATTATTGCGGCGTGTTTATTGCGACGTGTTGCCCAATATGTCAAGTCCAATAACATTGCTGAAGGTATCCAAACCGGCACTGCGACAAAGTCATAAGGATATCCTAACGCGAACCATGCACCCTTCGCAACCCAGGTATATATTGTCATGATGGTAGCATAATATGTGGCGGTTCCAGGGACTCCTGTAAAAAGCATGTAGTATATTGCTCCTACAACCAACATAGTGGATTGTGAAATTGAAAATACTACAAATGAAGTCCATGCCCAATCAGTGTAGAAAATATAGTCGCCTGCGTTAATAGTCAGAAGCGTGCTGTTTACAGCAACTACAACAATGAACAGATAGTGCGTTGTACGTCTAAGCCAGACCATTACCAACCTACGCTTATAGGTAATATATAAAATTTTATATTAAATTGCGGCTTCGGAGAGATGCCGCAATTTAATTTCAAAACTGAGTTTTAGTGTGATCGCATCTTGCAAGTAATAGTTATAATTTGAAATACTGCTAATGAAAAATTAAGTAAAAAGAGAGAAGGAAAAAATCCTAGGCCCGCACTGGTTTTTCCATTGCTAACTTCCAAATGAAAATGAATCCTAAAATTTCAATTACGCTTAACACAGATAGTGCATATATACCACTTGGTAATGGATACGCCCAAGGATAAACTGTTACGCCAACATAAATCCCGCCTGCGGTTGCTATCCAGCAAAGCGCAAATCCTAATATATATACGCCTTTCATGTTTTCAACTCTGCGGCCAATCATACGTTCTATATCATCTCTACGCTCGCCGCCAGCCGGACCTCCCTTCGTTCCACCAGGACCCCATCCTTTTGGTAAAGTCATTTGATAATAACATCAAAACATGCCTTTTTAAATTTTGCTATTGACAAGACTTAATGCCTTAAAATGTTCTGCGAAGGTAATGTTTTTGATAAATTCAACAACATATCTATATACCCAAATCCTCAATAAACACAGTAACATTTCGTTAATCAGACAAATCTCTAAAGGACGCATGCAAGTTGCGTTGTTAATGTCAGACAGCTGCGTCTAACAAACAGTAGTTATTCCTAATGAAATATTATAAAATTATTTGAATGTCAGAATAGTTAAAAAAATAAGGAAACCAGTTTGAAATTGTATTTAACCGATCTTCACACTATGGGATAGATCTACTGTAAAGCTTGCCTTCTAGTGCTAGCTTGT
>DASQYF010000338.1:0-12643 GCA_035639375.1 Nitrososphaeraceae archaeon | reverse complement strand
AGGATAAAATTATGTTTTATTTTTGATTACTAGATAACTCTATCCACTCGCAGTCTTTTTTTGTTGTATAAAGAAGGATTATTTCAATATTTTGTTATTGGAGAATTTTATTCATTTCTTTTTTTCCTATTCTTGTATTAGTTGATGCCGTCTATTAGTAGAAAATCATAAACTATTGAAATACACTTTTGCTCAATATTCTATTCTATCACGGCAATACTATTATTATTATCTCTCTAACATTATTCGAAAGACAAAATATAATTTAACAATTTTAGAGAATTTTCATAAAGATTGGTTGCAAATTATGAGATAAATTTGACCTCTTAATTATAGGTCAAAATAGGTTCAATATCATAATTGGAGAGATTGCCTGTGATTGTGCCTTCATCTAACGGAAGAAATAACGATGTTGCTCAATCTTTACTATATAATTATGACCGTATATAATTGACTAAGTTGTATTTTGATAAATAGAGAGGATTATTTTGTCACAGAGGATGCTTGCTGCTATATTTCGTCGTATCCAAATATCGTAACTATGGAGAACAGCTGCACAAAATTGAAAATGGCCTCTTGGTGGGAGTCAATACCTGTGCAGTATCTGCATATGATGCGAGAATTTTTAAAAGGGGATGTCAAGAAGTGAGGCCACCAGTGGTGTTTGGACATGAGCTTTGCGGCGAAGTACCTAAAGCTGTAACTTTATGCAATGGAAAGGTGATCCAATCATGTACCCGCACTGCTGCCCCACCTCTAATATCCTGCTTGAGTTGTAATACTGCAATAACAAGAGATACAACTTATGTATGGATTTGGGATAGGATCGATCCTAGATGGTAAGTATTGTTCAATATCTCAAAATATCTGAATACCTTCTTCAAATTGGAGGTATTGTACCGGTTCCATCTGGTCTTAGCAACAAAAAAGGGGCTTTAAGCGAATTATTAGCACGTTTTATATCGGTTTTTCTTAAATTGGCAGGATTAATTGCGAAAGCCAAATATCCTTAAGTAGAGATGGTCTAATTGGGTTACTTCATCTATAATCTTTCAAAGTTATATGTGCAAAACCTATTATGAATGTCAGAAATGAGGACAGAATAGGCAAAGCAAATGTATAATTAATAAAGCTAAAGTCAATAGCATCAGTTATTTGTGTTATCTATATAATACATAAGCCTGTGATAAATTGTCTTCTAGTCCATCTAAAAAAGATACGAATTCAGTTATAGGCACGATGGGTGTTCCATTTATGAATCGTACTTTGGTAGAATGAAGAGTTAATATTATAGGTACTGCAGAGGAAATATTATTTCTTTTTATAAGCAAGATTTTTGTCCTCTCTATTTGTCTTTTTGTACAAAAGGAAAGAACTGATATACTGCCATTTTTCCAATGTTTGCAATCCACTGTAATTGCAAACTGTGATTTGAATCCCACCACGTCAATTTCCATCCGCGGTTTCAAAAAAGTTACATGAGTTGCTGTTTTATAGCCAGATAATCTAAGAATTTTCGATGTCAGATCTTCAAAATCCTTCCAAGTTAATATTTTTGAGATCTGTTCTATATCACAACCCACCTTAACGGCTAAAATTGCAATTTTTAGTTTGTCCGCATTAGAAAATAGTATCTTAGTTCCAGATGAAGTACCAATTCCATTATTACTCAAGAAGTCTAAAACATTCTCTGCAATAGGCTTACTTTTGATCCCGGCTCTGATCCTAAATTCCTCTGCTGTTGTTTCTGGCGAAATTCCAATTAAGGCTCTCGCCAATAAATCTGAATGCATCGGTTGAAATAAATCAATTCACTGATATTTCAATCTGCTGAGTGAAATCTTAAATGTATTATAATTTATTGGAGTACTTTATCGGTGCATATTATATTTGTATTCAAAAGATATATCAGTTTGTTGATCGTCAACAGAATAAGGTCATAATAAATAGACTAATTTTTTTTCATCTTCGATTTTAGAAATGCAACAACTTTATTTCTACTAGAAAATTTAATTAGTTTTCTTATGTCATCGATCGTGTCTATATCAATCATGATTCTTTTTATATGGATAATCCTTACACTCGCGTTTAACGCTTTTGCTTTTTTGATATGAATATTATAACTATCATGCTCATAACTTGTTTTCAGTAATAAAGGAGGTCTTCGTAGTAGGGCGTTGGATCCGTCGAATCTAACAGAAGGGCATATTACCAAGCATCTTTCATGGCTTTGGGCTGCTTTGCAAATACGTTCTATATCTTCTGGCAGGAGCAAGGGAAGGTCCTGTGGAATAACAATGGATGCATCGATAGTATATTCTGAAATATATGTGTCGGCCAAAGCAACAGCAGCATTTACTCCTTGATCTTTTTTTTCTCCTAAGAATATTGCATCATATTTTTTAACAATTTCTTCTGCGCGTTTATCGCTTGATACGATTACAACCTGTGATATTACACGCGTCTTAGTCAAGGTTTTTAAGGTAAGGTCAAGGAATAGTTCTGAGAGTTTTATACGTTCTTCGACCGTCAATAGTGATTGTAATCTAGATTTTCCTCTTTCAAAATTCTTCACTGGTACAATAGCAAATATCTTCAAGTCAAGCACTTCTTAAGTGTCCCATAAGATATGATGCCAATCTGATTTCATCGTTTCTGTTTTTCATTAGGATGTTAGTTAGGTATACTTTCAGGCCTAAATTTTGTATCCTTGATGATATATTATAATCAGTCGGAGATATAATGAATTTGCCAACAAAATCAGAATAATACTCAGCTATGCCTATTGGAGAAATTTGCAATTTCATTGCCTTCATATACTTGACTGCTGGTCCACTTACTGCTTTATCTCCAATTAAAGGAGAAATGGCAACGATTTTTTTTCTCTCTTCAATAAGATTTTTTTTTAGAACCTTAATGCTGAGAATGGGAGCAATACTTGTAATAGGGTTTGCTGGAGCGACCACAATCATTTCAGACTCTTTTATAGTTCGAATTATCTCTGGGTTAATCCTTGCTTTTCTGCTGCCTTTGTAGAAGACTCTACGAACTTTAGGTTCTCCTCTATGTTTTACCCAAAACTGCTGGATATTCATTTCTCCTTTATCTGTGAGAATTTTTGTCTCGATAGGGCTATTGGTAGCAGGGATTATTTTTGAAGAGATTCCATATCTGACTCTCATCCATTCTGTAATTTCTGAGAGATTTTTTCCAGCTTTAAGCATATTAGTTCTTATGACGTGTGTGGCTAGATCTCTGTCCCCCAACTTAAACCAGGTCTGCTCACCTAGCATACAAACTTGCTCTAGAAAACCAAAGGAGTCAGTTTTTATGCCCCAACCTTGTTGTTCGTCAAGTATGTCAGCCAATCCATAAATGACAGTATCAATATCAGGACAAATATAAAGTCCATATAGCCAAATGTTATCACCTACGTTAGAAATAATTGTAAGATCTCGCGTCTGAGATGCTAATCCGCGAATTAACTTTATAGATCCGGTTCCTCCTGCAAGAACAGTAATCAAAGATAATGTCTTATTATGACACCACAATGTATAATTTTCGCAGGTATAGAATACACCTCTGTGATCTATACATACTAGCTTAACAGACGATGAGTAGCAAATGTATTGTATAACGCTTCGGTACTACCAGAAATAGACGGATTGGTGTGTGAACAGTAGTCAGGTTCTCTAGTTCTATACAAAAAATACAAGTAGCGCCTATACAGACGAAGAACGCAATAAATATTAATGTCTTAAAACGAATGCAGGAGGTTAGGTTTTGTGTCTTAGATTATGAGAGGACGCATTTCTCTTGGATTCTAATTAAGCCATTAGAATAATAATTATCTTTATTGCCATATAACAAATTTGTAATAATAAGCAAAACTAGGTCGCACAATACTATGAGACACATCTATCTCTATTACAATCAATAAAGTATTTTTTCATCTTTAGATACAGTATGAGAATCGTTCGGAGTCAAAGATTACAAAAAGATAAACGAATTATATCATATCGCATTATCTGTTAAATATTCCCCAGGAATGTTTTTTAACAATATTTTAACAAATGTTTATGTTTTATCTAATCTTCTCACAAATATATACAAAATTTATGGTCTCGATGCGTAACTTCCTTTTCCTTATTTGTCATTGACTTCTATAGATGGATCGAAATTACGACTCATGTTCACACTTTTTTTCTGTATTTGACACGATAATTAAAATATACATCTTATATACTCTACTTATATTATGGATTACAAGACAAATATCTTCGCAATAAAGATTATAAACAGGAGATAGGAAAGTTTTTATGTGAAGCTCTCACCATCGGCTTTCTGCGTTATAATTGCAACAATTTTGATTTCAAGCATGGCCTATCCAGCATACGCAAATCAGATGACTGTATTTCTTGTGACAGAAAGTGATAAGGCCGATGCCATATTTACTGGTATAAGGTTTATTACTATTCAATATCCTCCGGGGAGCCAATTAGCTAAGCAGTTTGATGGGAAAAATGAAAGAGTAACGTTTACTATGAATAGCACAGAAGACGGTATGAATCAACTGATATCAACCATTAATCAAGTATTAAGGACTGAAAAGCAAAGTCCTGTACAGATAGTAAATGCAACCCTTGATTATACAGCCTCTATTAGAGGCGAAGCCGATAGAGTTTCACTCGCATATAAAGTTGTACTAAAACCCACTATTTCCAGATTTGTATTAGAGCGCAATTCAGAACAGGGTACAATTGTTGATTTAGATTGGAGAGGAATAGTTGTAAATCAGCCAATAATTTTAGATCCGCAAGAATATGGCATGATAAATGTTAATTATCCTATTGGATTACTTCAGGTTACTCATCCTGACTTCGCTCAGAAAATATTAAATTCTCAAGCAGCGCAAATTATGAATGATCCCTTATTTACTTTCCAAGAGATTGGAGCTCCTATGGACAGGTGGCATTTCCTTTTCGATCCGACTGGTAGCCAGGCAGGCGCTGCTGGCGCAGGATACATTGAAGAAGGTCAATCTAAGGTTGTTTCCATTTATTCACTTGGCGAGAGCAGCTTTAGAGAAGGAACCCACTCAGCAGTAGAAAAGAATGCTGTAGCAACAATCGATGGAACACAAATGAGTTTACATGCGTCTACACCTCCTCCGAGCGGTCAGATTCAGCTTACAGGGTTTGCTAGGACAGCTCAAGCAGGAGGAGGGGAGCTTGCATTTGTTACTTCTCAGGCTCCCGCAGGAACGACAACTGCCACCGGGGGTTTTCCCATACAGGTACTGCTTGTATTAGGCGGCATGATGGGTGCAGTTGCAATATTTGTACTTTTGAAAGCAAGAAAGTGATACATTTTGTAATTCCTTTCTTTGAAGAATGTTCCGCTAGTACAATATTATCTTACAAGAACGCAATTTAGAAACTAAAGAATATTAGCCATTTAAGCGGACAAGTCTACCTGTGGAACCTCAAATATGGTTGTAAAAAGACAGACTGAAAATCCAAAACATCAAATTTTTTTATATCTTCTAATATAGGGTGCTTAAAAATCTAGCCTGTGTAAAGATAATGTTTTAAACACTTGTTAAGAGTGCAAATATACTACCACTATTAAGGATATGTTCTATTGAAATAGCTCGTGCTAAATGGCTTATGATTATATGTGTGCTAGCAGTAACCCTCCTTCTGTTCTATGCGGGATTCCGCTGAGCGGCCAACCTGAGCAAGTGCAGGACTCTGAGCTCTGTTTGGCCTTGCTCCACCCAGGACGGCAGTTTCAATCCTGTATCACAAATCTCAGGCTATTTGCCATCATCGTGTTTATGTGGCTGGATATCTTTTCTGTTCCGGCGCCAACTGTCTCCAGTTAATCATCGCTAATTTGGGTGCCTGCATTGAGGGAGGAGTTTCCTCTCTTTCGAGTAACCCGCTCGCTAGCTCACAATAATATTAATTAAATATAGGTATTTTAATATAATTGTGGAAAATATTCCTTCTCAATTATTCTAATTTCATGTTGGTTTTCGGCGTTTAAATAATCCTCTAAAAGGTCAGAATTTAGTTCCAAAAACGTGTGACCCCATTTGAACTTTTCCATAAACGCTTTCGCCATGTGTTTATCTCCTAGGATATAAAACGCACCTGCCAATGCTTCTGCAGTAGATAGCTTTCCTAGTTTTGAGTAATTGATAGGGTTTGCTGCAAGCATTGCGGGTAAACGCCTGACCATCAGATTCTTAAATAAAAATTTGTCTTTTAATTCCTCTTCTGATCTATTCCAAGAACAGTCAATAGCACAAACAGTATCAGAAATACTGACATCTTGTTTAGAAAGCAATACTGGAGAAAATGGATTCAAAATAAGAGTTTTTTTTGAGAGGTATTTTACAGATCGGGCTAGTTTAAATTTGGTGAGTTTGGCCGCAGTGCATTTAGAAGGATCGTCCTGCTTCAACATATACACCAAGGCTTTCATAATATCATTGTACTTTTTCCTTAGATTGTAATATACTATAGGGAGAAAACCAGATAAATATTTATCTCTTATACCATTTCAAAAAGTTATCTAACGATGAAAATATGATATTATTAATGTGTAATAAATTGATCTCTTAGCATGTTTTTAAAAGATCCGTATTTGGATTTTGTTGTTAATTTGGTAATTTAAGCTTCGCATAGACGTCAGTAGGCATGCTTTCTTTTTGGGATGTAATATTATTTAACCAGATTAGTTTGGGACAGGGCATAAGGAATGCAAAAAACTTTTTAGTTGTCATCAAAGACTAAAGTTGTGCCTGCTATATCCAGTCTTCAATTTCCTTTTTTGCTTCAAAAAGATCAATTGGAAGCCATAGACGCCTGGTTAAAAAATGGATTGAGAGGATCTATAATATATAGCACAGGAACTGGAAAAACTGAGATTGCCTTTGAGTGTGCAAGACGCGCTGCGAGTATGTTAAGTTACGACCGATTTAGAGTTTTATTTCTTGTACCCAGGATTGTATTGATTGAACAAAATGTCAAACGCCTTTTAGATTATGGCTTAAGGAAAGACGTTGTTGGAGTTTACTACGGTGAACGAAAAGATGCCAAAGAAATCACTATTAGCACTTATCAGAGTGTCATAAACAATTTTGACTTGATTCGGAATGCCAATATGATTATATTAGATGAGATCCATTTTTTGAGCGAGACAGCAGCAGAGTTTGATAAAATATTCGATGTTATCTTAGAGGACCCAAAAAAAGCAATATTGGGTCTCACAGCAACCTTAAACGAAAAAGATGTTAAATATTCAACTATCATGATTGTTGCTCCACCAATCAGAAAATATATGATAAAAGATGCAGTAACTGATGGTCGTCTTGCTAAACCTGTAATTATCCCAAGACCAGTGAGGTTTACTTCATATGAGCAAAGAGTATATGAAGAAACGAGCTCCAAAATAAAAGAGATATCGGCTAAATTGCAAGTACATGATCCTATTACCATTTCAAAAATACTTGTGAATGGAGGCCCTCGATCTTCTCTAGCAAAATCATGGTTTGCCAATGTTCATAGGCGAAAAGAAATTCTAAGCACTGCGAGTCATAAGTTTATGCAGGCTTTGAATATTGTAAAAGAACATCCAAACGAAAGAATTATGATATTCAGTGAAACAATAGAGTCAATCGAAAAGTTAAAGAAAATTCTGGAAGAAAATCACATAAATGCAAAAAGCATACATAATCAAGTAAGAGCAAAGGAAAGAAAACTCATACTTGAACAATGGGGAAAGGAGTATTTTCCCTTGCTTTCGGTTCATACCCTTGAGATAGGTTATGACATTCCACAGGCAGGTATTGCAATAATTATTGCCAGCACTTCTAATATAAATCAGATTGTTCAGAGAATTGGTAGAGTTATAAGAAAATTTGAAGGAAAGAATAGAGCATTAATCTATGTGATCTATGTAAATGACACCAAAGACGATATTATTCTAAAGTTAGTGAAGGAAGCAATTGAAAAGAAAGGATATAATACCAACAAAGAATCGTTCAAAGAAACAACGATTTTGTCATACTTTAATAATGACAAAGAATGATATTTTAGTCTAATTATTCTCTTTCTAGTAATAGTTACTGATCATTAATGGTGCTATTCGGTAAAGATGCCAAATTAAGAATTGATTCAAAATATGAATCTACGTCCATTTCCTTGACCTGCCCGTCGTCGATATTTATAATATAGATCATGTGTAATCTTCCATTCATAATTTCATCCCAACTAACAGGAGGATTCCGATAATAGCTATCGCATAAAATCTTAACCTTTTCAATTTGTTCTTCTTTTCTATCGCGAGGCGGTCGGCTGAATATCTTGGGTATAGGAAGGATGCTGACAGGTGGTGTTGCCAAAACAAATTGATTGGCAAATTTACTATATCTCGCAATTTTACTTGCGAGCCTTGCAACATAGTAAGATAAAGGATCCAGCGCGTGTTCTGGTGGAATAAATCCAGTTTCAATTTCAACTATTGCTTCGCCATCTCCCTTTGTTGCATGAAGATCGCATACAAGGATATTGGTCAGCTGTTTTTCTACATCGACATCATAGCCATAATGTATCAAGTGCTTAGCGCAGACCAATTCCATAGCAGAATGGTTAATTTTTACTATATTTTTCTTATAAAGATCTATTAATCTAAATTTAACGAAATTCATCCTCTGGATAGTCTCTTCTGGTTCTCCAATAGTCATTTTGTTTGAAAGGTTTGTTACATCTAGAACGAAGCGCCTTAAATCCAAATATATGTATCAATAATAAGGTCGTCTTTAAATATGCCGTTTTCCAATAGTAAAATTAAAAATGCTGCCGATGATCAGTTGTTTGTAGATGTCCTCGATTGATAAGATAACGGTTCTAGGTTCAGGAATAATGGGTCATGGAATTGCACAGGTCTCGGCTATGGCAGGTTATAATGTTACATTACGGGATATAGATCAAGCTTTTCTCGATAAGGCAATGGAAAAAATACGATGGTCTCTTAATAAACTTGTTGAAAAACAAAAGATAACTGCTAATCAGGCCGATGACATACTATCTCGCATTTTACCCGTAGTAGATCTCATGCAAGCATTAAGAGGTGCCGATATGGTGATTGAAGCGGTACCAGAAGACATGAATCTGAAAAGGAAAGTATACGATGAAGTAAATAAATACTCTGAAAATACAACTATCTACGCCTCTAATACCAGCACTCTGCCCATCACTGAAATGGCAGAATTGACTAATAGACCGGACCACTTTATCGGACTACATTTTTTTAATCCTCCTCAATTGATGCAGCTCGTAGAAGTCATACCTGGAAAGTTAACTAATCAGGATATAACAAATACAGCATTGGATTTTGTGCTGCGAATAGGTAAACAACCTATCTTATGCAGGAAAGACGTTGCAGGTTTCATCGTTAATCGAATATTTATTCCGCTCGTCCATGAAGCAGCATATTGCCAAGAAAGGGATAGAGCTTCTATGTTGCAGATTGATTCAGCAGTGAAATTCAAGATGGCCTTTCCGATGGGAATATTCGAGCTAGCAGACTACACAGGCCTTGATGTTATCCAAAAGGCAACAGTAGAAATGTATTCCCGCGATAAGGCTGTAATTAATCCTCATCCTAGAATTAAACAATTGTTTGATGAAGGAAATTTAGGCCAAAAATCTGGGAAAGGATTTTATGATTATAAAGGTGAAAAGTACGAAAGGATAAATCTAACTGCACAAGAAGCAGAGAAATATGATCCTATTAATTTAGTTGCAGTTGCCGCAAATAGCGCCGCATGGCTTCTTTCAAATGGTGTTTGCAATGAAGAAGATTTGGAGAAAGCGTTGAGGCTAGGAATGGGATTAAAAGAAAAGCTGTTCAAGACGGTGGAAAGTTTTGGAACTAAAAAAATCGTGAACAGACTGACAGAATTAAAAAATCAATACGGATCTTTTTATGAGCCGAATGCTTACTTGGTTAATTACGACCACCGCCACTCATAATTTTTCCCTTGTGTCTAAAAGTATCTGAATAGATAAACTGGTAGAGAATAGCGCATCTGCGCATAGTCCTTACATACATATGGTTTTTGCTACTTCTTATTTTTATAACTATTTAACTACTTTTAATTAATTTATTTGTGTTACATTCTAAACTAATTATCTTTGGCACAACGAAATCCTCCAAAAAGGATTCGTTCATAGGGTTTAAAGTAATTTCTGTAGCTATTTCTTATCTGGCTAGATGGCGTGGAAAAGCTTCCTCCTCTTAGTACTTTCTGATTTATTGACCATTTATCAGTATACTCTGAAAATCTGGATTTGAACCGAGGATAAAGTACATATTCTGATGATGTCCATTCCCATACATCGCCTATCATCTGATGACAGCCATAATAGCTCTTGCCAGCAGGATATGATCCAACTTTTGTCGGCGCCCATAAATATGATTCCATTAAGTTGGCATGTTTGTAAGTGGGTTTTTCGTTTCCCCAAGGATACATGGTCTTCGTCTGTAAGTCCTCATTCCAGCTTGCTGCCTTTTCCCATTCCGCTTCATTTGGAAGTCTCATCCCAGCCCACCGAGCATAGGCATCGGCTTCATAGTAACTGATATTGGTAACTGGCTCATCAGTTTCAATTCTATTGATACCACGGAAGTCCTTTTTTATCCATGCATCTTCTTCTTTTTTGTATTCCCAATAAAGAGGGGCCTTCCACGCGTGCTCTATTACCAATTCCCAGCCATCGGCTAACCAATATCTATAATCCTCATACCCACCGTCTTCAATAAATTTAATGAACTTTCCATTAGTGACAGGCGCAATATCTATTTTGAATGGCTGCAAGTAAACTTTATGCTCAGGTAGTTCATTGTCATAACAAAATCCTTTACCATTAAATCCAAGTTCGTAAATTCCTTCGGGAACATCTACCATTCCTGTAGGCTGGTCCACAGGTAATGGAGGAGTTCTTACTTTGATAGGCTTGTAGTTATCGTATTCATATGGAAAACGCTGGAAATAATGCTGAAAATCATAGACCATCAGCTCTTGATGTTGCATCTCATGCTGATTTCCCAGCATAATATCATAAATCATTTCCTCAAATATTTTATTTGATGATTCGACTTCTTTTAAAAATGAAGCAATTTGCCCTTCTATAAAAGTTCTGTAGTTTAGAGTCTCTTCAACAGTTGGACGAGGAAACCTACCTCTTTGAGTTTTTGCTAATATTTCGCCAAACCTATGATAATAGGAGTTTAGATATTGTAGGTCAATATTTATCTTTGATACTTTTTCTTTATCATACTTTTCCAATATTTTTTGGAAGAACCATGTGACATGAGCTATATGCCAATTCGGAGGACTGCCAAAATCATTTGATTGAATGACTGCATCCTCTACCTTTAAAGGTTTGAAAAGATTGATGGTATTTTTTCTGACCGTAATAAACTCTTTTAATAGTTCTTCAAGGCTTACTATTAATTGAGACATGACATATGGGGATAGGTACTACTATAAATTATATCTATTGTTTTAAATTACAAATAGATTAGTAGCAAGAGATGCAATAGATGGGCGATATTTGAGGGTATTGAACATCTATTGACTCAGCCGCATATATATGCAATCAGAAATTCATTCAAAAATATGAGAAAAAGGATTCAAAGAGAAATCCAAAAAGTGATTAAATCATAAGTAAAGGCTAATTTAGGATAAGAATGAGAGCAGAAGAAGAATTATGACTAATTTAGAATAGAATTATGACATTATTGACAAAGAATTTTCATGATAGTAAGGTTAATTATCAAGAGAGTTCTACTATTGCTAAACAATTATTTTGTAGTATTATTATGATTTAACAGTAATGACAAAAATTGGGAATGCTTATAGATGGATGTATGGACGTGTAGCAGACAGACCAACAAATTTCAGTTGGGTCATTGATGGTAAACTTGCAGGCAGTGGTCTTCCTATGACCTATTCTCAATTCTATTGGTTAATTAAACACGGAATTAAAACCATTATTACTGTTAGAGAAGTTCCATTGCCATCAAACTGGTTTACCGAGAGCCTAGACAATACAGGCCGTAGTAATATTAATTATTTACATCTTAGAGTAGAAGATTTTGGCGCTCCATCTATTGAAGAAATAGTCAGTACGGTAGATTATATCCAGCATCAGATAGATAATAGAATGCCTGTTATGGTTCATTGTGCAGCTGGTAAGGGAAGGACTGGGACTATATTGGCTGCATATGTTTTGAAAAAAGAAAATTTGACAGCGTATCAAGCTATAAAGAAAATTAGAGATCTTCGTCCTGGCTCGATTCAATCTAATATACAGGAAATGACAATCTCGATGTATGAGAATTATCTTAAGACTGTGGAGTAAGAGTTATTGAAATATAGAAGAGAATATTGAAATACATAATAAAATAAAATCTGTTTTATATATCTCTTAATTAGCTGATTATATTCAGCGCCTAGTTCTAGATCATAAATAAGCATCCTTATTGTTGGATTTACATGGCTTGCCATATTTAATAATGAAAAGAATTTGATTTAGGAATATTAACAGCTATATCAAACTAACTA
>DASQYF010000337.1:0-5636 GCA_035639375.1 Nitrososphaeraceae archaeon | reverse complement strand
CGAAAGCGGTGGAACAGGTATTTTCGACAAAGATTGGTCTGCTTTTCCTGTTGGCAGAACAGATAGTGATGAAATAAATAAATTCTTTTATGATGGAACTGGAGGTATAGATGTATCTTCTCCATTAAGCTGGATATATGAACCAAACTTTATGTTATCATATTCTGGAAGTTCTATTCACGTTATGCGATATAAAGACATACACGAAAGAATGGAATTAATGTATCCATACTTTATTTATGAATTTGGTTTTGGAACATCTGATAATAATTTTAACATAAAGAAAATTAATGTAACTCCTGTGACTGATGGCAAAAATACATATTGGCTTATGCCTCTCATTGTCTTACTAGATACTACTCATGTTCCATGGAGTTCAGGCAATCTGTTAAGACTAGTTGGTTATGCTCTGATTGATTCATACAATGGCAGTGTACAGCTAATAGTAAACGGTAACGATAGTTTTTCACAAATGTTCTTTGAACAGTACAAAGATGATAATATAGTAAAAGAAATTCCTGGCTGGCTAAATGAACAAATTCGATATCCTGAAGAAATGTTCATTTGGAAGATTAGCAAATTTAACCAATACCATGTAATGGATCCTAAAACATTTATTGAAGCCAAGAATTTTTATAAAGTTCCAGATGATATTCAGACATATTACATTATTACAAAACCTCCAGGTTTTGAGCATCCAGAATTTGTTGGATTTCAATCATTAGAACTCAGAAATTCTCCTGCGAGAAATCTCATGGGATATATGATCGTTCAAAATGACGTCGAGAATATAGGAAAGATGACGTTCTATTCTGTACCCCTTGAATCAAATACAAAGCTTCTTGGACCGACTGCCGCTCGGGAAGCCCTTGAGAAGGATCCAACATATGCAAAGGAGAAAACATTTCTTCGCAATCCAAGGATTGGGGACAACATTCTGTATCGAGTAGGCGATCAGGAAGTTTATTTTATTCCAGTTTATACATCCAGCACTGCTGGAGGAGTTGTCACTCAATTAGGTAAAATTGCAACAGTTGGTGCGTCTGTCACTGGAAATTTATATGTTGGACTAGGCAATACACCACAACAAGCATTTGAAAATTATTTACTAAAGGCTTCAGGTATATCTCTAATAGATCAAGGAAATCAGACTATACTTGATGTATCTGATAGGCTTGAAAAACTTCGAATGATCTTCTCAAATGTAGGCCTATCAGTGGAAAAACCAACGTTAATTTCGGCTCCATTAACATTCAAGGAAGCAGACGCACGCTACCTGTTTGATTCTGACTTTGCTGATGTCCAGAGGACAATCTCAAAGTTTCTTAAGGATTTTGGTTCATGGGGCGATGGGCGTATATTTGAGTGGGAGGCTGACAACAAAGTTAACTATGGTGTAATGAAAGAAGTAAATGGAATAGTAGAAAATCATTATATTTCTATAGAGGTAGGATGATTATAGTAATTGACGACACTTGTGGTGGACAATCTTTCACCATTTACACATGATATACTTGACTGCATGAGTAAATTACATGAAAAATATATCTACAAAAAATATTCTGAAGTAGGTAATTTTATTTATGAGAATAATATTTTATACGATAAAGTAATCTTATCTGGAAGACGAAAGAATAGTAATGAGATTAATATCGTAAATTCAAGAATAATAAGATATTGTTTTCAAACTGATAAGCCAATATTGGGAATTTGTTATGGTGCAGAAATAATGGCACTAGCGCTTGGAGGATCTATTTATAGAATGGCGAATCATTTCCATGGCACAATTACGGTAAATATTTTAAGACCAAATTCTTTGATACCTGATAAAACATTAGTCAATGTTTATGAAAATCATAGATATAGTATAGCAAAATTACCTCAAGACTTTATTTCACTTGGATATTCTAGTGTCTGTAAATATGAGGTTTTCTCCCATATAAAAAAGAGGATTTTTGGTACGCAATTTCATCCCGAAAAAAGTGATGGAGACGGTTTTGCACTATTATCAAATTTTCTCAAACTATAACGTCAGTAAGAAAAAAAGAAGAAGAGTTTTATTTCCTTTAAACTTTAATTGAATGAATCAACTTGCAATCACAACCAGATAATTATATTACCTTGCCTTTAGTAAGAGAAGAGCAGGAAAATATTTGTTTTCCTTTGGTAATTAATGTTGTTTCACAATACTGGGGCGAAGAGATACCATTAATGGAAGCAACAGAGATAGCAAAGAAATATCCCAGAGTTAGAGGTTCTATAATGATGGAAGGAATAGAGATTGCAGAAAGACATGGTTTTATGTCATATATCTATAAGGGTTCAACGAAGGATTTAAAAAAGAGAATAGCCCAAGGAATTCCACCAATAGTTATTCTACCAGGTATTCGTGAAACTGTACAACATGCAACTATAGTATCTGGTTATAATTCTGAAGAGCATAGAATTCTAACCTATATACCGGAACCTGACACGGTGGGCGCCATTCCAGAAAGAAAATTTGAACAAGACTGGGATCAAGAGGATATGATTACTTTGATACTCATTCCTAAAGATATGAAAGATATTTTCAAGAATGAGAATCTCAAATTTAATGATTCAAACAGATTATGTTTCGAAGCAGAAAAATTACGAATTCAAAATAAGACAAATACTGCTATTGATAAATTACGCAATGCTATTGCATTAGACGAAGATAATCCCCAAGCATGGTGCTTGCTTGGTGGTATATATAATGAACTTAATTTAGATGATGCTGTTTCTTGCTATCAAAAAACAATTGAACTTAACCCAAACTATTATCTTGCATATCGTGGTCTGGGCAACTATTATCTAAAGAAGAAGCAATATTCTCTTGCAGACACTTACTATACAAAAGCAATTGATATCAATGCCTATAGATTTGGTCCTATATACAAAAATCGTGCAATAGCAAGATTACAGCTCAACAATAATTTGGGTGCTAAAGAAGATTTATTAAAATATATTGAACAGATTCCTAACGCACCTGATAAGAAAAATATTGAAGATACTATACGGGAGATCTAAAAGTAATAGTAATATTAAAGGGAATAGACAATCCATTAATCCTTTTAGAAACGTCAGATATAATTATCCTAAATTGGTATAAAAATCATTTGAATCATGTTCTGCTAGTCTTCCCATCAGTATTTTTGGCTAATACCAAAAATATGATAATGTCAAATACAATAAAAAAGCTTCAATTAGAAAATATGACTGTCACAAAAACAATCTGCGAAGAATCATGCTTTGTCTTTATAGTTAATGACATAGTCGGGGCCGCGTGCAGTATAAAAGAATTGTTTGGAATAGATAGAGTTGCTATTGCTAAGCAAGTACCAAATATTTTTTCTGATGTTGTTTCAGCCATTATAACAATAGGAAAACAGATCATATTGCCGAAACAAAAATTTTTTATTAAAGTTCAGATAAGTAGCGAGGCTAAAGTAAATTATGTCGGAAGGGACATAGCGTTTGTTTCTTCGGGTGATCTTATAGAACAGTTAGCAACTACTGGTGCACATCTTGCAAGAAATGAACAAGAAGCTGATAAAATAATACTTGCTTATATTGGCAAAGAATATGGATACATCTGCACTCAAATTGATAAGGCTCCTGGAGGCATGCCATTTGGATATCAAAATATGAAAGTATCATGCAGCATACATAATGTTCTATCTGCAATATCTTCTTTATTAGCTATAAAATCTGGCTTTGTGCCTGAACTTCTAATACTATATGCAAGTTATGATGAGCTTATTGAGAATGTGAAGCTATTTGGACATATAGCTAACAGAATCCCACTCAAAAGACATAACCTTAGGATAGCACAAATTGATCTTTCTGATAAGCTAGATCAAGGTCTAAAATTAATACTAAAAGAAAGTATTTCTGCTAAAATCCTAATTCAGCTACCTGGAAAAGGAGTTGTGTTGCCATTGAATGCAACAATTTATCCTTCCTGGTTTATAGAATTAATAATGAAAAGAATCATACATACAAAAAAAACACCTTGGATGCCATTAATGCTTTTGACAGATGAAATACAGCAGGCTGCAAAAATATTTGGATTAGAAGAAAAATTAAAGTCTGTTGATAATTTGACTGTTAAAACGGCATTTAAAAAGAAAGACCACTATAGAGAATACCTGGGAAAAGCGGATATCTTATCTAGAAAAGCTATGAAAAATATGAAAACTATTTCATTAAAAATAGGACCGAACTATCTTCACGATATTATTGATGCCATCTAATCTTTCAGTCAGTCTCATCAATTCTTTAGCCTTTTGTTCAAACCTATTGTCATCTAATATTTGATGAATTGCATATGAAACATGGTTTGCTTTTAACTGATTTGCTTCTAGCTTAATACCTATGCCAATTTTGGCAACTTTATTTGAATTACCCAACTGCTCACTATGATTTTCTATAGGTATTGTTATCAAAGGCTTGCCAAATTGTATAGCCTGGGAAATAGTTGTGTGTCCTCCTCGTAACACCAAGACATCACACATTGCAAAGAGTTCATCTCGAATAGGACACCATTCATAATACCAGCCCAATCTTGTAATTTTCTTAGGTTGTATGTCACCATCAGGTCTTCCTTCAGAGACAACATATTGTATCTCCGGACGAAGTGATTTACATGCCTCTATAAAAGTCCGGATAATAGGAATACGTGTCTTCAATGGTCCACTAACATGAATAAACACAATAGGTTTTGATCTATCTATGCCTAAATGTGCAGCTACTTTTCTGAGTTGTGCTTCAGCGATAATTGATTTTGGAGCTGTAAAACCCACATATTCTATTTTTTTCATTACTGAATTAGTCTCCCAGATATTCTCTTCTGCTATGGTATAAGGCGGAGGTAGATCTGGTATCAGAATTCTATCTGCTATTCTCCACAGAAGACCAAGAAATTCTCCATTCATTTTTTCCCAGATTCTTGAAATTTTAAATTCACGAAGTCTAGGAGACAACAAAAGTTTAACTTGATTCAGAATTACTACTGAGGGTATATTCAGAATTTTAGAGGCAGCGAGCGAAGATAACCTTGTATCTGAAACTACAACATTGGGATCATATTTTATCATATTACTAATTTCATCTCTGAGTTGCCTTGGAAAATTAGTGATCCATAGTGGGATGTTTGAAATACTATATTTGATTGAAAATCCACCTTCTACACTCCAGGCGAATTCAACAGGAGGAACGGCCATACATTCATATCCTTGCACAGAAATGTAACGCGCTCCTTCACCAAATGACGAAAATCTAATACTGACATCTGAATCTCTAAGTCGTTCTGCCAACATCATCATACGGCTTGCATGTCCAAGACCAACTCCATAAGGTGTAAAATAGGCTTTCGCCAAATTAAGAGATTTAAAAAACATTGATTATATATTGCTTAAAGGTAGAAAAAATTATTTGCTATTTGTCTCGATCACGCCAAGAAAATATTAAGAAGATGAAGTGCTTTATGAGCTAGATAAATTGTCTCAACCTTTATCAGATATATGAAACTGAAAAATGTAAAATTTTGACAATAATATTATAAATATTATATTTGTGATTAGTAATCATAATAATCATGTATAATTATTATTTAT
>DASQYF010000336.1:0-3150 GCA_035639375.1 Nitrososphaeraceae archaeon | reverse complement strand
TTGGGACAGCTTGAATGCATCCATCCAACTAACTATTTTTAATCTCTATCTTTGTCCATAGTTCCCTATAAGATCTGTTATGAGAAAATGCTTTGTCGAAAAACTAAATCTATAATTAATACAACTTTGGGAAAGCTTTTGATAAGAAGTAATGCACTCACTAAGTTAGTTATGTATGTTTAGTTATGTGTATACACATTAACCAATTTCTCAAATTGATAGATTTTCATGTTTCTTTAAATCTTCAAATTATTTCTTCTTTAATTAACGCATCATCAGTGGTATTAACGGTAGCAGGACTAGTCATTTAATAACAAAATGAAGACAGCAATAGTATGCATATATTCATTTTCATTATGAATATATATCAATTAATATACATCTGAAAATGCAGAAATGAATTCAAATATGTGTCCAAAGTGTTCTTCAGATCTATTACAGCATCCATCTTTAATATCACTCCCTTTAAGTTCATTACCAAAACACATTGCTAGCGATACAAGGAAGAAAAACATCGAAGATCAGGATGCAAATTTCGTCTTCAAATTCAGTTCTTGCACAAAGTGTGGATATACCGAGTTCTATCTAACTAATAGTGAAGGTAAAATTTAATATAAATAGTCTTGCTTTTATGAAAGTAATTGTTAGATATTTCACTATAAATATCATCCTATAATGAATAACTAAATTTATTAGCTTTGAGCTGACGTTATAAATCATAAATGGAAATGAAGAATAATAATACAAGACACGATAATAAGAGAAACGAGAATAGAATCGATGAATCTGCTAAGCCTGAGATTTTAGAACAAGGAGATATTTACTTCTTTTATCGTCCAAAGGTACGAACTGAAGAGGTAAAGAGTATAGACGATATTCGTAGATTCTTCATAGTAACTGCAGCAGAAGAGCAGAGAGTAGAGAACAAAACAGAAAAAAGAAGTCATCTGTATAGACTTATTGTAGTAGGCAAAAAGTCACTTCCAGAAATAAGAAAGAGTGAAGCTAGACGATCTGAGCGTTATTGGGCTAGAGTAGGTGGTATTTTTGAAGATTCTAAAGAGCTTACTAAAGAACTGTTATCCGATGAATTTAGACAAGGAGATGTAGCAAGACCTGTAGGAGAAGGAAAATATGCTATAATAAAGAAGAATCAAAATCATGCAGAATTAGCTTATATCCTTGAGATGCCTAAAGAACCAGGAGAAGCTCAAAAGGAATTAGGTATCGAAAAGGAGGCTAGCTATATCATTACAGTCATTAATCCAAAAAACCCTGTACCACAAGGCTATCCTAGTGCAGAACAACCTCCAAAATATCCTGAATCTATTTTAAAGCAATTTAACGAATCGGAGAATTTTGTTTCGCTTGCTAGAAATATACATTACATCGACTATCAGGATGCACAGATAATACTTATCGGTGCAAGAGAGGGACGCGATATTATCAAAAAAGAAATAGGAATAGAAATAGAAGATATAAACGAGAAGGAGAATCAAGGGTCTTCTACAGCAGATATATTCACTGATCTCAGAATTCGAAAAGAGCAGGTTCCAATCAAACCATTAATCGAGGGAAAATTAGAATAATAGTAGTAATAATAGATAAAACAAATTAGAACAAAATATTTGAGATTTTCAGTATGAAAGTCAGAAGAGCTGATAAAGCAAATGAATATTCACCATTAGAAAAGGAAGAACAACTCCAAAAGCATTTGACAGATCAAGAAGTTGTTATGAAAGCGTCTGATCTCTTCATCAGGTGCTTAGAAGCTGAAGGTGTTGAATATATTTTTGGATTGCCAGGAGAAGAAACTAATGATTTGATAATGTCAATATTAAATTCAAAGATCAAATTCATCTTAGTCAGACATGAACAAGGAGCTGCCTTTATGGCTGATATGTATGGGAGAATAACACAAAAAGTCGGAGTGTGTCTTTCTACATTAGGGCCCGGGGCAACTAACCTAACAACAGGAGTCGCAAATGCAAATATGGATAGGTCTCCAGTGTTGGCAATATCAGCACAAACACATACGAATCTGTTGCACAAAGAATCCCATCAGAACATGGATGTGATAACCATGTTCAAACCTATAACAAAATGGAGATGGTCAATACGAAATGCTGATAGTATCCCGGAAATCGTTAGAAGAGCGTTTAAGATATCAATAGAGGAGAAAGCTGGAGCAGTACATCTGGAATTTCCTCAAGATATAGCCAAAAGCAGATCGGATATCAAACCTATAACAAAATCTCAAGAAGTGTTAAGGTCAATGCCATATAAAGATTTGATAAAATCTGCATCAAAAATGATCATGGAGTCCAAAATGCCCTTAATATTGGTCGGAAATGGTTGCATAAGAGGAAAGGCCAGCCTTCATCTCAGGGACTTTATAGATAAAACAGGAATATACTCAGTTAATACATTCATGGCAAAAGGAGTAATATCAGATAAATCAGAAACGCATTTACAAACAATTGGTATCAAAGAAGCAGATCATGCCTTGATTGCAATGAATCAGGCTGATTTGGTAATTGCAGTAGGTTATGATCTTGTTGAGTATAGTCCAAAAAACTGGAATGGGAGTTTAAATAAAAAAATTATTCATGTTGATTTTACTCCTGCTGAAGTTGATACATACTATCCTCCGACCATTGAGATAGCTGCGGATATTGGATATACAATAGATGCTATTTTACACGAATTGGAAAAAGAGGAGGAGAAAAAAAATAAGAATGCTAATTTGAATAAATGTTTTTCATATGATAGAAAAGAAAGGTTGGACCTATTTAAGCGAATTCGAAAAGAAGTAGTTCAAAGAATTGAAAGTTTTAACAATGGAGATGATTTATCCTATCCAATAAAACCGCAGAAATTGGTCAGCTTTGTTAGAAATGCTCTAGATGAAAATGATATTGTCATATCAGATGTAGGAGCTCATAAACTATGGATAGCAAAGGTATACAATACTTATGCTCCAAATACCTGTATCATTCCTAATGGCTTTTGTTCAATGGGATTTTCACTCCCGGCCGCAATTGCAACGCAACTTGCAAAACCTAGTCAAAAAATTGTATCTATGTGTGGAGATGGCGGATTCTTGATGAATATTCAGGAGCTGGAGACTGCTGTCCGTTTACAATTACC
>DASQYF010000335.1:0-4075 GCA_035639375.1 Nitrososphaeraceae archaeon | reverse complement strand
TCTATTTAAACTATGGTTCATAGAAAAGTGAATAAAACTCATTCTTACAGTGCACAGAGATCAGGAAGCAAAAAGTATGCCAAAGCTGAAAGACGTAAAAGAAATAAGCCAAAGGCATAGATTTCAATTAGGAAGATGTGTTATTCTTCTTTGTTTTCTACCCATCCTTAATTTTTTAGTATGTTTACTGTAATAATAGTAATATAATGTCAATACAGCCGTTCTTATGTAAACATATAGAATAATAACAATAATTTGCAGTTTACTAGTATATTAGAAAAATTCAATATTAACAATCATAAGAATCATCATCAAAGAGAGATATATGATAGCTGTTAATAGGGATGACTTCAAAGACCCTTTCTTTATTATTAAACGGTCGATCAATTAGTGTAACTAACATAGGTTTAATTGTAGTAGGAAATTCAGAGGAATCACTGGTATCATTAATTATTCGTCATGATAGTAGTAGCCATCTATAATACTGTTGTTATCTTTATTGGTATTGATAAAAGTTATCATTTATTTCTCTCCTTTTAAATGATAATTTGCTACTATTCTTTATAAGAGACTATCTGGAAATGCAGCTAATTCCTAGGAATTGTTGCATTCATATTAAAGAAGAGATAATGCTATTTTATCTCCTGCAATATCATGAGGTATTATTAGTAATTTATTCTTCTTCAGTCCTCTTCCTTCTTTATCCATTCATTTCCCTTTTTCTTGTATTCTTTTTTGACAGCCGCCCATGCCGCTTTATGAGCAACTTCTTCGACACTTTGTTTTTTACCACCACGTCTTTTTTCAGGGTTTTGATATTGCTCTAGAGCATTAGAATGTGCTTTTTTATATATATGCTGTGCATGCTCGGGTAGAGAATCTATTTGTTTTTTTGTCCTTGCAGATAATTGTTTACCTCCTCTACTTCTGCTTCCTCCTCCTGATCCTCTTTTTGTTGACTTTGTTTTGGACTTTGTAATAGGCATCTTCTTCTAAAACTATAAAGATGATAGGATAAAAGCATTATTCTTTTAAGTATTCTTCTATGATGAATAGATGACGCCAAAAAAAATGGTTGCAATATGGTTTTGTATACTTCCTAGAGAAGCAACAATGAGGCATTTGCAGAAAGATAACAGACTTTTCATAATGTGAATAAAATTATTATAATTATAACGTGCAGTTATTAGCCAGAGAGAGTTCTTCTTTTATGAATCGAGTTTAATGTTTTAGCATTTGAAGTTTACATATAAACAATTTTGTTTATAACTCACTGCTACCATATATACCTTAAAAATTTTGCTTCAGTTCTAATTTCATAGGTCATTTGCAAAAAATAATCCAACAATATATCATTTCCTATTCCATCACAAATATAGCATTTACTTAAGACGTTTATCTCCTGAAAAAAACTATGCCAAATAATTAACGATCCTTGTCATCCACAATCCGATACATACTTTGCAATAAACCAAAGAGGAATTGTAGATATGTTTTTGATTATGATTATCATAGCCCGTACTAATTAATTTACTAATCATTTTCTGCTATTGAAATATCAAAGCCATAAAAAGTGATTCAGCAGAGTTGTATTAGCCCTTAGCGTTCAATTCTTTAATATACTCCTTTTTCGACATCCATTCAGCAATCAGTGGAATACAATCCTGTCTTCTTCTTAACTATCTTCAAAGTATCCCAAGATTCTATTTCTTTGGCAAGTACGTTATTTTTCTGAAAGTAAATGTTCATTCTATTTCTAAAGACAGAGCCATTCATAATATAATATAATATAATGCTGGTAAAATGATGTATCCTTTTCCACTATATGCTTAACAAATAGTATCATCTTGATGTCAGTATAGAAACTAATTTGAAATAATGAAATGACAATATTATCTTTTTCTTTTTATATATTCGCCAAAGGCCTTAACTAGGAGGAAGATGATGTATAAATAGATATATTATGGCTGATGAAAGATTGGTTCAATTTCTAAAAAATGGAAAGGATTGGGAAAGAAAAGCAACCAATATAGCTGGTGTATTTTTACTCCGGTTACCTACGTTTAAAGGAAGATCTGCGTCTATAGCTATTGAGATTAATCCGGTTGATGCTTCTGGTTCTGTTACAAAGAAAAGAGGAATAGTAGTTAGGTCAGCTCCAGAATTAGATGAAATCACTCGCCTTCTAACAGATCCAAAAATAGCCGAGATGGCAAAAATGATAGATGATGTTAATCCGACTGAGGTTAAATCTTCCTCAAAAGGCAGTTTAGATATCTTTGAAATTTAAACGATCATAGATTGTTTGTAGTAATAATGCATTTACTTTCTGTCGTCTTCAAAAAGTTTTCCACCAGCTATTATTGATACATACTTTACTACTTCCTCTGCCTATAGATAGTTTGGCCGCGGCACAGAAAATATCATAAGCAATCGTTTTAAATATCTCTTTTTGACCGAGTTCCATCCCTAACCTTTGTGTTCAAACTTTTTTAGAAAAATAGAATTAAGATACCCCATATTCTTCTCCCTGATTGAAAATAACATTATTACTATTATTCTCTCTTGGTTCTATAGCAAATATGTGTTCGCCGTCGAATATTCTGTCAATTTGAACCATTGCAAGCCATCGTCGTTCGTGGTTGGCTCAGCGGTAAGCACGATAGGCTCAAAGAAAGATCTACCTATGCTCTATGCTGCCGCCTTCTAGCCTCTCTACGCAAATACTTTTCTAGCTCTTCGGGAGACATATTTCTTAGTTGATCGGTATTTAAATCAAGGCCAAATTCTGTTACTCCAGGTCCAGAAAAGTCTTTGTCATAATCTCTAGCCTCTTCTTGTTGTCCTTTCTTCTCAAAGTAACTGGGCTCATTTCTTTTTCTCATCGCTCATTTGGAGTTGACCTTATATCTATTTTAAATTATAGTTAAATCATCCTTCACCAATCATATAGGCTTTTGCATTATTCTATTTGGCATCTAAATTTGTACATGATATTAAATCAAAGTAGAAGAGAGAGTTGGCTTGGCTTCTTAAGTATTCAATAAAGTACTTTTATCCAATCCCAATTGGTGCGCTCTTTGATTCACTATTATCTAATAGCTTATGATAATTTCGTATACACCAACTATCAAATATCTTATTACAGATGTTGAATTTCCAGACTTTCTTACTAATTACAGTTGATTCTTCAATATGGGAAGTGTAATTATCAGTCCTCCTTTTGCTGCATCAGATATAGTATCCATCATAATCATAAATCTAGATAAGAAAAATAACAGAACCCACGTATATGCAGGGACTTAATGCCGCCGAACCGGTTGTGTTATCAGTCCACTAATAGGATTCATAAAATAAAAAGGAGAGAGAATAATGATAGTGATAAAAATAGAATCCTCGGATCCATATTCAATATTTATTTATCCATGCAGAGATTAAGACCGATGATTCAGTTCTAAAGATGTCCGATGAATTGCCACATATCTACTGTTAATTATTGATAGCTTTGCTTTGCAATTAAAAGTACCTGTCGTGTGTGATAGACAGGTAGGACTAGACGTTTTTCTTGTTCAACTTCATTTCCTCTCTATTTTTTGCAATTATGATACTGCATAGAATTATGAAAGCAATTTGAAAGAGTTCTATTGCTATATCTAATTGACTTACTGGGTACCCACTTCCTGGTACTGCAATGACGTACATTATTACCAAGATAACTGTTCCGCCTATGCCGACATAATACCAAGGTTTGATCCACCGCTTAATGACAGGTATAACCCAGAATATTTGAGTTAGACCTGAGACGATAAAGAATATTGTAATGTCTATTGACATTTGCGTAAAAACATCGGAACAATTACGAGATGTAATACACCAGCTATAAATGTGGATGCAGCAGCTGCATAAAATAACGCTTTATTAGTCAAGAGTTGATCCTGGACTATTATTCCTTCCCTAAAAATAGGAGTATATCGTTGCACTGTAAATCAATATTGATTTTTTACTTTTTCTTTTATTTGTTTTGGACATATTCCTTCATCCATTAGATATACGAAGCCTAGACGCTGAGGCGACT
>DASQYF010000334.1:0-2333 GCA_035639375.1 Nitrososphaeraceae archaeon | reverse complement strand
CGCAGTTTTAGTAGCAGCAATTGCAGTACAATATATAGTGCTAGGGGCTACGCAGCTCTATTTGAGAATTATATAAATCTCAGAGTTAATTACTCAACATAAACCGTTGAGAAGTAATGTCCGCCTACACTTTAATTGCTCCAGTTGAGCAGACTAAGTTGCACTAGTATTATTTCAAAATCTTTCTCAGTATCGTGTACAACTTTCACCTTTGGATTAAGAATAATCTATCTATCGATACCTCATGGCGAGTATTTGCTTACAAATAGCCAATTATCCTGTGTAGAAATAATTTCCTTCAAATATTTAAATTCTTCTATCTTTTAATCTTCTTTAAGATAAATATTATCGGAAATGATCATTTTTCCATATATATAATTTAGGGTAGAACCATTTTGATTATTTCATTAATATTGATACAACAAGTATTACTGTTAGTTATCTAAATGTAGGCGGAATAGAAGAAAAATATGACAAGAAATAAAAATGATGAAAATGATTTTTTCAGATTGTTGGAAGAACAACTTAGAATGCTTTGTCGTCTTTACAAGACCAAAATTAGGCAGTTTAAGCTTGTCTTCAGCTTATTAATTGCATTCAGTACATTTTTTTTCTTTATTATTTTATTGCCGTATATTTCCGTTCATATGGAGAAAGAAAGGATCTCTGAACAACAAAGTGAGACTTTACGTAATATTAATCAACTAAATAACAAAATTAATCAAGTAAACAGCGGTATTTCTCTTGTAAGACAATCTAACGATATATTCAAAATCCTCCATAATCAAATAGTACATGGTCCAGAGGATTTAAGGGTCTTTGCAGTTAACCTTTGGGTACCTGATTCTTCTCAAACTGGACAACAGGAAAGTGCCCATACAGGATTTCAAAGCTGTAGCACGATGGCTGCAGAAACATATGAATGGCTCGATTGCAATGTGAGAGCAAAGGTTCTGACTCAGTTAGATGGATATAAACAACTTGTGTATCAGAATATTACAGTACCTGTTATTATGGTTGGCAATGAATTATTAGAAGATGGGGAGAGGATTGCTTTAAAAGAAGAACTCAACTATATACAGCAGTCCCTGGTTGAAAAGTTGGAAAATCAAAAAGAAGAGATGAAAAAATATCCACAAATATTCACATTAACTATGTCTGGAAACACTGAAGTCAATGTTATACTTAATGATACGTTTTTACAAAGTTGGAATGAGTTTGAGCAGATAATTGAACCTCACAATAACAGACTAAAGATTATTCTCTCTGACATCCAATCAAATTTAGGTAAAAAAGATGACATTGTGTCTGGTTTACAGAGTGAGAAAAAAAGATTGCAGGAAATGGAGAATGAACTGCTGAACCAGAGAGGGCAGATCAATGCTAGATATACTGCACCTGTGTTTCTTCCTCAAAGCTTTTTTCTTATAGAAATGATATCGCTTTACCCTATGTCACTTGCATTGGGCTTTTTGGTATCTATCTCTATCCTTCGCGATATATATAAACTCCGTAGAGCATTACATCAATTATATAAAAAAAGATACCCAAAGAGCGGTGTACTAGCTAAAGAATACATAGTTATTAATGCACCTTTATGGATCGATCCTTTAATACCAACACAGAATCGCTTGGCACGTTTTTTTATACTTATAATACCTTTTCTATTTTTTTTAGTTACATTGGTTATGCTGCTATATATTTGGTTCTTCACACATGATACCTTGAATGTCATTTCATATACGACCTATTTCAATAGAATAGTCTATGGGATTCTATACATCTTGAGTACAGCGTTATTCTCATACTCCTTTTTGATAATAATGAAGGAATATAACCTAAAATCACTCTTGAAATCCAAAGGAAAAAATGAAAACAGAAAGTCCTACACATTTTAATTTCCTTATTCTCTTTTTTATTTTAGTAATAATGCGATTCTTAGATCAACACTTACTCCTCCATTATTGAAAGAAATGCTCCTTATTTATTAATTGGCAATATCAAATATGAATGATACTTTATGTGATAAAAACAAATAATATGAACACTCTCATATCAAGCAGTTCTTCTTCTGAAGCTAAAAAATCTATTGAATTTGAAAAGGCATCATAGTAAATGTAATTATATCTTCGTCTCTCATGGGATCGTGTATTAATATTAATCTGATAGTTGACACAATAATTAAATGTGAATCATAAAAGAATTGTTATCAAATTCTATTATATTTTTAAATATTCCTTATGATATCGCTTTTTAAATCAAGATTAAGTTCTAATTTGATTTTGTCGGCAATTTCTATAAGTTCGGTATAGTCGGCTACACGCCTTACAGGC
>DASQYF010000333.1:0-3987 GCA_035639375.1 Nitrososphaeraceae archaeon | reverse complement strand
GATTTTCATAATCTCTTTATATAATTCAAAGCCATCTTTTTTTGGCATTTTGATATCTAAAATTAAAACGTCATACAAATTAGCTTTAAAATTTTCTAATGCCAGAAGAGGGTCATTAAATGAATCAACAATGAAATTATTTTCTTCTAAAACTATTCTTAGTGCTAGATTAACATCTGGCTCATCATCTACTATTAAAATTCTTTTCATCTTACATTTCCTTCTCCTACTCCTTATGCTGGTAAAAGATAGTATAATAGTTCTGTATAAAAAATTTTATCTACCTGACGGTTTACACTAGATAAGGCAATTAATTCCTGCCTTGACTAAACCTTGGAATAACATAATAAAAAATTCTTGATAGTTTAAGATTATTATGATACACGTTATTAGATATGTAATCTGCTAATAGCCGGATCTAAAACATCCGAAAACAACATACAGATAATTACAACAATATTATATAGTATAAAAAATACTTGACTTGGTTGGTATATCAAATAATACATATGAAAAGTGATTGTGAATTTAGAGAAATCATTCTTGTATTAAATACGATATTATATGCAGTAACGCCTGTATTAACATCTAATCATCCCCTGTCCTTTAATTAGTAGTAGTAGTATTATTCACTTCTTGTATCGCCGTATCTAATTTTTGATTGATAAAGGGGTAAAATAATGACTATATGCATATAGGATAAAGGCAGTCATAATGTAGAATTGTATTAAACATAATCTACTATATTACTAGTGATAGTTGATAAAATATTGGCTATTAGAGGTCTATGATTTGATAAAAAATCTATTTATAAAGTAATTTGGCCAATAAGTAAATGTCTTGTTTTATGTATTCAATATCTTATTATCTATTTTATTTAATTAATCCATATTTTCTTACTCTTTTCTATGATTTCAGACTCTAATCTTACTATAGGAAAAATTTGAGTTGACCGCTGGCGCTCTTCTTTTTCAATGGATTTAAGGAGTCTCGATATACTCTCTTCTTCAACAAGAGAGCTCAATATTTTCTCTAACATAGATTCTTCCAATGCTATAGTTTTATATCTAAGTTATTTAATAATTACTGTCTATTAGTAACATAATTATTATTAGTAAATCTATCAAGGAACATGTTATAATAATTACTTTACGAAAAAAGTTTACGAATTCTAGTTGATGTGTATACATGAGATAGCTATCTAATATATATTACTCTAGAAGATAACACAGTTGACAATCAATCGTCATTATTACTGTTATTATTGATACTTTGCATCAATAACTTCTTTTCTAATGATTACCTCTAATGACTACTGCATTGACTATTGTGAAGGTGATGGTCAGAGATATGCGATGTATAAATCTTTTTAGACTTCGTAATAAGCAGTTTTGAAATTTCTTAAAAGTAACAAGAATTATCGTATTTTTGAATTGACTAGACGAGAGATCTCAGCGAATTAATTGGAAATCTGCATGTGTTCCTATCTTTATACTATGTTTGTTAGAAAAGCCAGAACTTGTCTCTAAGACATAAAGTGAATCTTTGTCTGGTATATAAGTTGGACAGAGAAAAGCAAATATTGTAGTACATGGCTGCAGATTATTTTTTATATAAACAACTGTACCATTATTGTCTAACCAAATAATATCGATTGGAAATTTCATATCTTTCATCCAAAATCCTTGCCTCGTAGGTTGTTCGTAAACAAATAACATTCCCTCATTTTCTTTTAAATGATCTTTAACAGATAAACCTTTTATCTGTTGGTCATTTGTGACAGCCAAATATACTCTCAACTCAAACCCATTAATTATGACTTTTGCTTGTAAATATCTGTCGTTCGGAATAGATCCAGATCCTTTGAGAAAATTTTCATATCCTTCTGTGGTATTTGATAAAGAAGTCACCACAAGAAATAAAGATATTCCAGATAATATCACAGCAATTATAACTTTAATAATTTGAAACATCAGATCTAGACAATGTCTCTAAATTTGATTGTAATTTATACTTAAGCTATCGTTCAACTAAGAACCTAAATTATTATCATCATTATTATTATCATCCATCGTATTTCCTCGAACTTATATGGAAGAGTTAAGATAGTTATTAAGCAGGGAATAACGGGTGTTTGTTTTCAATTTTAATCTAGAGAAATAATTGATCCTAGAACTCGTTTCGCTAAGCTACGTCTATTTATTTTACATTTATCATAATTGATTATATTAAGAAAGAAACTTAATATTTTGGATAAACTACCTAGAAGAAGCTTATGCTCTAGTATTTATAATTGGATCTAATGATTTACCTTAGTTTTAGCGAGTATGATAGTATCTCTGTGAAAAAGAGATTTAAATTGTCTTGAATAAAGAAATAATAGAAATGAAAGAAAGGGCTACTTTATCTAATCAAGATTCTATAGGAAGTAATTCATGGTGGCTAAGGGAAACAAAGGGAGCAGCGATATCCGATAAATTCTATCTGTCTTTTTTAAAAGTTATTTATCGAGGCTTAAGATTTTCATTTAAAATAGTCTTAGGTAAGAAAAGAACAGACATGTTCTATGCTAAAAGAGGTATTAATTTCAAAGACTTCGCGTACAGATCTATAAAATTTTTAAAAAAAGGTGATCCGCTAACATTAGAAATCCATGTACCCAAACATGATTATAATATTTACTGTCCTCTCAATAAGGAAGATTTTATAGTTATGACAAGACATGAAGACGAGATAATAGAACGGTTTCTTCCCAAACAAGGAGATATAGTTGTAGATATTGGTGCGCATATGGGTCGATATACAATAATAGCTTCAAAGCGAGTTGGTACAAATGGAAAAGTAGTTGCTATTGAAGCTCATCCGGGCAATTTTGAGATGTTGAATCGCAATATCAAGCTCAATCAAATAGCCAATGTTATACCTTTGAATTATGCAGTATATTCTAAAGAAACAAAAATAAAACTCTATTTGCCAGATGAAGAATCAGGTTATACCATGCATCATAGTATAATGTCTAATTATATTTTTACAAAATATAAAGATAAAACTGAAGATAAATTTGTAGAGACAAATGCTAATACATTAGATTATTTATTGCAGATAAAAGGAATAACTGATGTGAACTGGGTTAAAATTGATGTGGAGGGAGCAGAATTTGAAGTGTTAAAAGGTGCCAACAAAATATTATCAGACAGTAAAGATATAGCACTTCTTATAGAAGTGCATGGAAAGAATACTTATGAGCCAATAATTGAGTCCCTCAGATCTTATAATTTCAAAATAGATTTTGAAAAGACCTATGAAAATGGAGAGAAACACATAATTGCAATAAAAGATAGTTCAGCATTAAAATAGATACGTTCCTTTAAATGCCAAGATTTTTTACCTGATTCTAATAGATTATCATTATTATTACTGCGTTCCTATAATCAGTATCAAACTTCAAAAATTAATAATAAGAAAGCTAGATATGATTTCTACAGTCTCAAATAAAGACGATAGGAAGTAATCCTTATGAATATATGAAGATGAGAACAAATTCAATTAGTATTTTTGAAAAACAAGCATTACCGAAGTAAACAATATATTTCTAACCCGAAGAAGGATAAGAGGATGAGTTTTTTTGTATTCCTCGTCTATATTATTCCAATTAGCGTCAATAGAAAAAAATTCTACAACTGTATCTAATGTATTTGTTGTTATTCTTAAATCAAGCGGTTCTACAAGTTGTAGCTTTTCTAATTTATTGATTAAATCAGAGTATATCGTTTGTCCATTAAAGAATTCAGGATGTTCTTTATTATTAATTATATATTCAGTAGCTATTACCGCTATTCCTCCATGCTTTAAAACACGTTCTATCTCTCTTAGACTCTTTAAAGCTCCTGAATGATTCTTTCCACCAAAATGCTCTATAGAAGAAAAAGAAAATGCTATATCAAAATTCTCAGAAGGAAATTCAAGTTTAGTGCCATCCATTCTTAA
>DASQYF010000332.1:0-4401 GCA_035639375.1 Nitrososphaeraceae archaeon | reverse complement strand
TTAATTGCATTACATAAAATTTTTAATTCTCTAATCCCAAATCCGAGCGATTCGAGTTCATAATAAATAGAAAGTCTTTGACTATGCCGGCTTACTTCTCCTTCAAGATAAGAACACTCCTCTTGAAGTTTTGTCTTTTTTTCCTCCCATTCTCTAGTCTGCCTCCAAACCTTAGCTCGATTATCCTTAAAAAATTGTAGATCTTGATATTCTGACAATACCTTCTCAACATCATATCCATGCTGCCTTATCCCATATAGTAGTTGAACAAGTTTTGGAAGATCATCTATTGGTATGCCATATTTTCTTAGTTCTGTCTTGAAATTCGAGTATTCTTTGAGTTCAGCAGTAGTTGTCTTTTCCTCCTGTAAAGATACATCACGAAGCTCTTTTGCTGTTGATGTCTCTATCTTCAATTCTCTTTTTGTTTCTTTTAAGCTTTTGATCTCTTCATGTTGCTTTCTTGTCTCTTCGTCTAGCCTCGATATTTCCTTTTTCTTTGCTTCAATATACTCTGGAATCTTTGAAAAAGGAATATCTTTTGAAAGATTGATTAATGCTTGTAAATTGGATGCAATATCTTGAGGCGGCAAACCAATTCTTTGACAATATTCATAAATTTCATTGATAAAGGATTCAACTTGATTCTGATTAACGCCTAATTTCTTCATAGTATTTAAGATCCTACGTACGTGGGCACATTGAGTAGCATCTATTCCACCTCTCTTTAGATTAACTGCTAGGTCTCTTAGAGATTGTACATCAGGAATATCTAAACTACGCTTCCATTCATCTATTATATTAGATACTGTACCTTCACCTACTCCACAAGTTCTGGCAATATCATTTCTAGATAGTCCTTGAAGATATAGCCTAATCACCTCATCTTTCATGTCGTTTGTAATTTGATTAACCAAATAATTTTCGAAAAGGATTACTATTCTCATCCTTTTTAAATACTTCATTTTTGGCAGCATATTTATCGTACGTCAAGTTGGTCATCTAGACGGTCAAGTTGGTCGTCAGATCGTCAGAGCCAAAATAAGGCTAATTATGATGAGGTACAATTTTTAATTGATTTCATTATTTATTTCATTTGTAATCTAGAACATTTATTAACAATATATTTAGGTAGATTAATACCATTCTAAATGAATTTCATCGCGTAGCCGCCCTAAGATTGGAAAGAATTAGCGCTTTTGCATTTATCTTCTAAAGCTGAAACAAAATGACTAAATTAGTATTCTAAAAAAATATACGACAAGAAAAAGGTAAATCGATCTAGTTAATCAGATGCTCCTAATTTAGATCATACCTTATTGTTCTACGATTTCCTGGCAATTATGTATTTAGTTATTGTAGCTTAATCTAGTATAGTACAATGATGCAATTTATAATATTAATCACTAATAAAAATATTCTATTTCTGAATAATATTTATTCAATTATATTTTGCTTTTATAACTGTACAAATATTCAAGTCCATTCACTTTCAATTAGTATATGTTATCTCTCCTTTTAGGAGTTTAAATATGTCAGTTACCATTTTATGGTAACATCTCTATATATTTTATCATGTCTCTTAATAGATCACTATTATTGATCATATCCATGGGGCTAATATGTTTACTCCGCTAATTATACGCGCGTTCACATAATACAATGAATGATATATAATCGCTATTTAGAAAAATATAAAACAAATGCCAGTTAAATTATCTAATACAACAGTTAGTAAAATTACTTCACTACCGGAGTCTACTGATGCAGCTCTAATCACCGAATCTTATCAATATATGAAGAATAATAGTGCATCAGAAAGCCCATACTAATAACAGACTGAAAATCAATATGGCCTCTGCGAGATTTCTTGGCCCAGACGTTACCTTTTATGCTCAGACGATCTGAGAGAGTCTCCTTTGTAGGTATCAACGGTACTTTTGATTTATTCGATAGCTAGTCCATCAAGCTTTCAATAATTGCAATCTATTTGTCTTCTTGATCTGGAAATACATATTTTTATACTTTGTTATACAATATTTATCGTTTTGTTGAACCATAAAAATACAAGATTCAACTTAGGATATGGTATAATAACATTAGCATTATTTGGACTAATACTTTTATCAACAACACTAACAATGTTTGGTGGTTCTTCTACTAAGATTGTACAACCAGCACTGGGGCAAGGAGAAGATGAGTTCCCTGTATTTAGTAACGAAACATTAACTCCAGCTCAGCGCACCGCTCGCGAACAGCTTTTGAAACAGGAAGGCTTCTCTGTCAATGTGATAGCGAGAAACCTCAGTGCGCCTTTCAATATTCTTTATGGTCCTGACGACACGCTCTGGATCACGGAGCGCATAGGAAAGAACATTACACGAATAGATCCGATCAATGGCACAAAGCTCAGCAGCACACCTGTCCCCAACGTTCACCAGTCAGCAGCTCAGGACGGCCTTATGGGAATGGCATTTGACCCCAACTTCAATAACACGCACCATATTTACGTTGCTTATACGTATGACGCGGATCCCGGTGAAGAACTCGATCGCCGCACCAAAATTACTCGATTCACGTACGACCCGGCTACTAACACCATTAGCGAGCCCGTGGACCTCATCAGCGGACTCTCGGGCAGCAGCGATCATAACTCTGGCCGCATGACATTTGGCCCTGATGGCAAGCTATACTATACTATAGGTGATCAGGGCAAAAACCAGCTCGCTTTATTCTGTTTGAATGACCGGGCCGAGCATCTCCCAACTGCGGAACAAGTTGCTGCCAAGAATTGGACCGAATATGAAGGTAAAGTACTCCGTATGAATCCGGATGGCTCCATCCCCGACGACAATCCAGAGATCAACGGTGTTAAAAGCCACATCTATACATATGGTCACCGCAACGCGCAGGGAATAGCTGTAGGTCCTAATGGAGATCTCTACGTAGCAGAGCATGGAGACAATTCCGATGACGAAATTAATCATCTCCAAGCGGGTGGAAACTATGGCTGGCCATACGTCGCAGGCTATAAAGACAATAAAGCATATCAGTTCTATAACTGGTCTGCAGCAGAGAATTGTGAGGACCTGATGTATAACGATGTTGCACCTGCACCTCCGGGTGTGCCTGTAAGAAATGAAAGTGAATTCAATGCACCAAATTTCGTGCCTCCACTCCAAACGTTCTACACTGTCGAGAGCAACTACAACTTTACAAATCAAGCCAGGACATGTGGCGAGAGGGCCTCTGTCTGCTATCCAACCGTCGCTCCTTCGAGTTTGCGTCTGTATACATCAGATGTTATTCCAGGCTGGGAGAACAACTTACTAATGACAACTCTGAAGGCAGGTAGGATCTTCCAAATAGCGCTAAACGAAAATGGCACGGCACTTGCACACGAGCCTGTGGAACTTTTCCGCTCAGAGAACCGCTACCGTGACATCGCTTTTGGTCCGGACGGCCGTACTCTTTACGTGATTACTGACCCGATGGGTGTTGTGCAAGCCATGAAGGAAGGCCCAATTACCCCGACCACCGCCCTGTGGAGTCCTGGCTCGCTGCTTGTGTTCAGGTATGAACGATAGCTTGTCTAGGCGGTAGATCGTCCACCACTTTTACTTGTGGAAATAAATGGTTGCAAACAGAATAATATAATTAAGTGGAATAGTCAGTATGGACGATTAATTATTAAAATATTAGGCGTAAATAGAAGGAATTACCTAGCAATCCAACAAATTTTAAACAGTGAAAAATATAGGACAACGAAAAAACAAACTTTGGCATTATTACCTCTCTTCTTTATTTATTTAAAAATTCGAGACAATCTAATTTTGGCTATTTGAGCATGATTTTTCTTCTGGGCAGAATAAAAAATTATTATACAACTTTGTATAAAATGATTGAACTTATGGAAATGTTAATAGACCCTAATATCAAAAACAGATTAACTTACAGTTCTATTTAATTCGACTTTTTTGTTTTCTTCATCCAATTCCGTTACTCAATATATTGATCATGTCGATAGTGTTCCTCTACTCTAGAAGGATCGATCCAGATGCCGATCACTCCTTTTCCTAGTAATTTGATTGATGTATGCACGTCAATAACTCGACCCTCAATTAAAGAATGGATGTACTATTAAGTCTTTTCACACCATTTCCTTCAGAAGTATTTATTAATTTGAAATTAGTGATAGCATGGTTGTGTTGTGTGGTGCTGAGTCGTTATAGTAATCCCGTATAGTCTAGAGATAGATCTTTATCTATGATGTGAATTTATTTTATATTATTACTATACTATTATCATTTGTAACTTTTGAGTAGTTAATATAAGATTATAGATGCTGTGCTATGGAAATTAAATGTTCAATATATATTTTGTAACCGGCTGCAGCTATCA
>DASQYF010000331.1:0-2748 GCA_035639375.1 Nitrososphaeraceae archaeon | reverse complement strand
CCAACGGAGGAAGAACTAGAAAAAATTGGCGATAAGGAAAGATTAAATGTATTCAGGCGTTATTTTGCTGCTAGTCGTTACAATCGATTAATAATTCAACAAAACTTGATTAGAACCGCATTCGATAAATCCCTAATTTCTAGAGTGAAGGAACTAGAACGAGCTTATAATAAAGATTTTTTTGATATGGTCAGAACTATAAGATCCTATGGATATTTGGAGGAATTCTTAGCCGCTATAAAGGAAGAAGATGAAGCTCTCCAAAAAATAATTGAAGCATATGAGAAAAGGATGAGCAATCACTCAAGCAAGGTCTAAAACTTGCTTATTTTCATAATATATCATTTTTGCGACGAATAATATCATAAAGATGATCTGCCATTAATTGAGGATGATTCATCTAGTGATGATAAAATTAATTATCGCAAGTATAGATTAATTATTCTTATAGGAGATAGTTATATGTTGGGTCAAGTAAACGAACGAGAACTTATCTCCTTAAATGGCACAGATTATGATTTATTAGTAATTTCCATCCAATTCATTCGATCTTTTCTACGGATTAAAAATTAGATAAGCAAAGGACATATTCATAAACCAATGAAGAATTCCTTCGATAAGACGTGGAAAATACAAAGTCTGCTAATATATATGGACCAATCTATTGGAATGGATAAATGAAGGACTGAGCAAGTTCCTGTCCTTGTTGGTTAAGCTATACCAAACTCTTGGGCGGAAGTCATCACATCTTTGTCTTTCCAATATTACAGTTTTTTCCAACTTTTTACGCCTATTGGATGATATTTTTGATTGAGCCTATAAGTTTTTGATGATATAATCTATCGGAAACGTATAGAAATAATTCCATTGCGGACGTGTCTATATGTTCCTGTTATCTTTTCCTTAATTTAGGTAAGTGCTATAAATTATCTGCCACATCAATCATTGAATAACGGTTGAGAAATCAAGGAAAAAGAATCATATCAAAAAGTTGCTTTTGTTTATGATAACTTGTTTGTTGTTGTTTCTTCCAACATTTTTGCAGCATTCACAGATATTCGCGACATCTCACCTGTATTCTCTCTTGTATATTGCATAAACATTTTAGTTGCTTCAGTATTTGTAAACATCATATTATTCCCCATTCGAATTGTTGCGATCGTGATATCTGACAGACTACTTACCAATCTTGCATATGTTTCTGTAATTCTTTTGGGTGACATCCAGATATAATTATCAAAAAAAGAACTCCATGCAGTCTGAAATGAATTGCTAATTTTTCTTTGTGATTCTAGATAATTCTCTACGGAATCCCTAGCCGCTAAGACTGCCTGTTCTTGATTATCTGTAACTGTTTGCATATATCGAGGCATTCCTCTATGTGTTTCATCAACTGCATTCCTAACATTCTTCTTTGCATCATCAAAAGTTTTATCGATTATCTCTTTTGTTGTACTGCCACCGTTTGTAGTATTGTTTTTAATATTATCCTCTTTTTTAAAATCTGAAGACATACGCGTTATACGCTAACATTACAGTTAAACCTTTTAGATAGATTGGTACTGTGAATATGAAATCTTTGTTCTTGTCTTTAATATGACATTATTGCAATTTTTCCTCAATCAGTCTCATCCATATAATTCACAGATTATCTGCTCTTTTCCGACATAAATTATAGTGACCATATATATAAAATAAATACTCCATATTACAATATTCATGTCATTCCCTGGCCATTGTGTTAGATTATATCAACTGAATCATAAATATATAACATGTTTTAATTCAAAGTAATCAGGAATGGAACAATTTTTCCAGGAATTTTGCGACAAAGTAATCTCGTTAGATTCATCTATTAGGTTCGTTGGAATAGCAGACGGGCATGGAGCGTTGTTAGCCATATCAGAAAGGAAAGGTTTGAAGCCTTTGTTAAATGCAGAGGAAACAGCACAGTATGCAATCACTGCTGCAACACGTCAGTATACAAGGATCAGATGGCAACCCCTCCTAGGTAAAATTGATTATACTTGCTCCCATTATGACAAACTGCTTCGAGCAACTATTCCTATTACCGACAAAGCCAATCATCTTTCCTATGTCATAATATTTACGTTCGATGTTCAGACTGACAATTTTCATCAAATTATAATGGAAAAGATAGTCCCGTTGATTCGTAAAAATGAAAGTCAGCTTCTTCATAGGGTTAATGATTAAGAAATTAAAATTAATATTATCCATTACTCAACAATTGCTATCACTATTCATTAACTGATAACCTTCAGTCGCAAAGAAAATTTTTGCAAATGTATGCAGAAAGCCTCTGTAAGAAGAAGGTCAAAGGTTTCTATTCCATCACTTTTTCCACTTGTCACCAAGTTTTTTACGGTGACTCCATAGTTTTTTCCATACAATTTTCCGTTTTTTTTGCTAGTTCTTGTGTGGTGGAAAGGCAGGGAAACAAGTGGAATATAGAAAGGTCTTTATAGAACTATATAACATAACAGTATAATAGAAGAAATATGGCAAGCAGCTACGAAGTGAGATTCAAATTAAATAGTGACGAGTACCTGTTTTTTGAAGGATTGGCTAAATTCTTATACGATAACAGGGTTATCCATGGCCCCTCTGTGCATTCCCTAGGAAAGTTAGCAATGATCAAAATAGGTAACGAGTGGATACAAATACAATCGACTGCCTTAGAGAGAAGAAAACAGAGACAGCAAGAATAAATTCGCTTACTTAAGATGA
>DASQYF010000330.1:0-5203 GCA_035639375.1 Nitrososphaeraceae archaeon | reverse complement strand
TATCACCTTACTTAAGCTTTGCTCCATTCATAACATTCTCTTCACAATATCGGCTAAGCCTTTATCTTCGCCAAGTACACCTTCCTGAGAGTACTGTGTCTTGGTTTTCCTTTTAAAACCACCACGAGGGGAATTCAGTGCAAACCATGGCTTGATGGATCCGAGCTTTGACAGTATCAACTTATCATCTGCTATCGCAGATGCAAGCTCTTCGATAGTGTTGTATCCTTCTGGGAGGTCAGAATTTGTTATAGGTTTAAACCCAGTTCTTTTTCCCCTCTTCTCTAGTAATTCCTTTATAATTGCTGCATCAGCAGAAGTCCAAGCAACCATATCCTTGACTTTCCTTAACATACCAAGAGATTGTGGATTTTCTGGTATAACTGTTGCACGAAATCTTTTATCTAAATTTAGATTATCCAAAGTATTATTAGCCCAATAGGGTATATTTACTGTCCCTCTTATTCGAACAACTAGATAGGCCATATTAACAATCAGCCCGACATATAGGTGCTTCTGAGAGCACTGAAAATTGCTTTTATTGTAGATGACATTGTACTTGTTGATCCAAAGGATTTTGTCCACGCATCTTTCAATCCTGCAAGTTTTAGAAGGCTTTTGATATTCTCGCCTGCAACTAGACCCAATCCTCTCGGGCCAGGAAGAATCTCTATTGCCACACTCCCTCCTCTGCCTCTAACCTTGAATGGAATAGAATGAAGCTGATTACATCTGCATTCCCAGCTTCCACATCCTAGCTTTACTGGAATAACATCAAGATAAGCCGCGGTCGTTGCCTTGTCTATCGCATTACGCATTTGGGCTGCTTTACCTTTCCCAACTCCAAACCAACCTGCTTCATTGCCAACGGCAACCAATGCATTAAACCGAGTCATTTCACCTGCATCTGTCTGTTTTTGAACAATTCCTACATGAACTACCTGACTCTTTATCTCTGGCAACAACTTTTTAACAATTTCTGACTCCTGAATTCGCATACCATTTTCATAGATTTGATCCATGGAATTAATCTTACCACTAGCGACCATCATACCTAACGTGGTTCTGGGCTTCCATTCTATATGTTGTTCTTGTTGACGGGAATACCTACTCATTCCTTCTTGCTACCTCCTTTAGATGAACGTTTTAACTTGGTCTTGGAATGATTATGGAATTCCTCTTTGTTTAATTCATTTACTGGATTAGAACGTTCATTTAATCTCTCACTCTCATGGGGTAGTCTGTCAGAAAGTTTCATTCTAATCTCTTCAAAATGTTTTGGATAATCTTCAGGCCTTAAACCTTGCTTTATGAGCGCGGAAAACCTGGAATTATATTTTTCTTCATTATCCTTTAACAAATCAGCGTATTCAGCTATATGTTTTCCGCTGACGCGGTCTTCACCCGGAAGAGATGCCTTAGAGACTGGAATGTTAAATCCTGAATCGACGATTCCTTTCAAACACGCAGCTATCCTTGTTGTAAATGGATGGTTTCCGGTATATAAAACAGCATTAGTAGTTCCCTTTTCGATAGATTTCTTTCCCAATAACAGGCCTGTAAGGTAACAAGCAGGCATGCTATTCATTGCACCTTTCCAGCCGTGATGGATTAGTTCTCTGCTGTGAGCAGAAGCAATTACAACATCACCAGTTAAAGTAGGCTTCAAAGTTTGCGCTGAAATATTTTGACTGCTGATTTTTGTAGTTATGAAAGGTCGGCGACCGATCAAAATTGCACTCCTTTTACGATAATTTGTTTTATTTTGTCTAATTCTTTTAAGAGTATTAACATAAGTCATAAATAACCATTCACCACTTTAATAATTAAAAAGCAAACGATAGAAAGCACTTATAAACGTTTTAGCGTTATACGCTTCAATGGAATAATCAAAATGGAATTATCAAAAATAATCAAGTTTATATTTTGTCTTTCCTTTTTCTTACCATTCTATTCGCTATTGAGGCGGCAAATGCGCCCGCACCAACACCATTATCTATATTAACTACTGCAAGACCAAATGCGCAACTCTGTAGCATAGACGCTAAAGCAGCCATGCCGTCGGAACCAAATCCATATCCTATCGACGTCGGAACTCCAACAACAGGAACATCGACTATTGAAGAAACAATTGATGCAAGAGCGCCTTCCATTCCTGCAACAACTACAATAGCATCAACATTTTTATTAATCATCTCTTCCAATGGGGAGAAAAGTCTATGAATTCCTGCTATTCCAACATCGTATCTAAAAATGACATCGCAACCCATGGCTTTTGCGACCAACCTAGCTTCTTCTGCAACACCAATATCAGACGTACCTGCTGTAAGGATACCTATTTTTGCTCCAGTTCTCGTTGTTTGACGATGATTACCCTGTGAGACTAAAATAGTCGTGCTATATTTTCCTATCTCGAGAACGAGATTTCTCTTTTTCAAATCTTTGCATAGTTTAGACAATTCGTCTCTTTTGATCCTGCTCACCATAACCTTTTCTTTCTTCCTTATAGCACTTAGGATTATACGTACAATATCTGAGTACTCTTTGCCTTCTGCGAATACTACTTCAGGTACTCCTTTTCGAATTTCTCTTCCCATATCTAGTTGAGCAAGATTATTTCTGACATATTCGATGGAATGGATGGAAATCTGTTTCTGAACTTCATCTATGCTAAGACGACCTTCCGCAAATTTATTCAGAATAGCTTTTAATTCCATTCATAAATAGCTTGAAATACATCCTTATATGTCTAGCCAAATCCATTGTTTTATGTGAATAAAGTGAGCAATAGTAATACTTCTACTACTGCTAATAATACTACTACTACTGCAGCAACATCCACTGAAGATTCATTGTTTGATATAAAGATAGAGATAGCCACCGACAGACTAATTCCATATTATTCCAGACGTCTGCTAAAAGATACATCTAAAGAAAATGCGTTGACTATAGCAAAATATATTCTTGCTATGAAAATAGAATTTAATCTATCGGACCATTATAGACAAGAGCTTATCCAGCTTTTAAGCAAATTATCAATCTTTTGCAATAGTAAAGATAATAATAATGATTATAACAATAATACTAAATCATTCAAACTAACGATAAGACAAGACAAGACATCTTAGCTTTCCTTGATATTATAGAAAACCAGGAGAAGCCAATTCATTCACAATTAGAAAAGTAATATAAGCGCAAATATATTTTCATAGAATCATCGGAATATAGTGCTTAGATAAGTTGGCGACAAATAGTGTAAACGTAACAAGTGAATCTGTAATAGTGATATGCAATGATAATTGACAAACATTTGGAGGCATAATTATGCTATCTTAAAATGGAACTATCATCCTAAGCTGTAGCCAATGCTGCTTGCTGATTTTGGTATTAGTGTTAGTCGATGTTTTCCTCTTTAATGTAATATTTTCATTATATAAAAATACGATAACAACACTATGACTTAAATCGGTAGTAAGAATTGACTTGGTTAGCATGCTGTATATAATCTTGGTACATATCCAAACTGATAGAAACAGTGAATACTTAATTTCGTATAACTTAACTGTTTTTATAGAATCTTAATAATTTGTACGAGTGAACTGTTTTAAATGCAGTGAGCGAACTCCTCTGTGACAATACGTTACTTTATATTGGTAACTATATAAGTGAAGAACATTATATGGATGTCTTTATGTTTAGGATTCAGACAAATATGAATTCGCTTATTTTGACTTAACATATAAGGGATATTAATTGAAGATCCACAGCTTGACACTTATTACTTTCTTGATACTCATATTCATAGAGAGATCTGCAGGATCCTATATCGTTTGCAAGACTTATTTTCTATATTCATCTCTGTCTCTACCAAATGATCTGAATAGAAATCCACTGAAAACCATAATAGCAGCAAGAGCAGAAGCAGAAATGGTTTGTTCTTGTGGTATACGCATTACAAATGCTATTACAAATGTAATTGCAGCTGCTATTGCGGCTAGTGGCATCCAAATTCTGACAGCACTAGAAGATCTATTTTCTGATGATTCCATACTTAATTGACTGTTTATGATGCGTATATACATTAGTATAGATGACTGCCGGATGTATATGCAAAAGTCCGCTATACAACATATATGATAGATTCGCTTAGTCCTTGACGTGACTTAACGTTAACCGGTTCATCAGCCAACACTGCAACAAATAATAATAAAGATAACGTTCAAAACCAAACAAAGGACTCTGAAAATGAACATCAAACAAAGCGGTTCACAGCCTTCCACCAAAGGGTCGGCTGAGTATTTCACCGGCACCGTGCGCATTGACCCCCTGTTCCAAGCAAACAATCCATCGCGAGCTGTCGGCGCCAGTGTCACGTTTGAGCCTGGCTCCCGTACCGCATGGCACACTCATCCGCTAGGCCAGATCCTGATCGTGACGGCTGGTTGCGGTCTAGTACAGCGCTGGGATGGCCCGGTCGAGGAAATTCGTCCGGGTGACGTGGTTTGGATCCCGCCTGCTGAAAAGCATTGGCATGGTGCCACGGCGACCACAGCCATGACCCATATCGCCATTCAGGAACAGCTCGACGGCAAGACTGCCGACTGGATGGAGAAGGTCAGCGACAAACAATACCAGTGGAGTCCTCAAGATAACAAGGGATATGGCTAGGAGGCCTCATCCATATTCATTAGGTCATGAAAGAATGAAGGATGAATTCCTTGACATAATCTTGTGATGTTGGATGCCACTGTGCTAGAAGTTTTCATTGCTGCAATTCAGGGCAAAAATACCTTGTCTGTAAATAACATAAGGAGCATAGATCAACCACGCAAGATCAAAAGTCGAACCCGCCAACAACTAATGATGGTTCTTCACATGATTCTTTGGCTAAATGCCTTTATATCATATCGCACTGGGACGGTCATGACAACAACGCAATTTAGCTCTGAATCACGCGGTCAGTATAAAGCGGAGGCTTATGCTGCTGCGAGTGCGAAATCGCCACTTGCTCCCATGACAATCCCACGGCGCGATCCAGGGGAACATGATGTTCAGATCGAAATCCTTTTCTGCGGTATCTGCCACTCTGACCTCCACCAAATCCGTAACGAGTGGAGCGCGATGCCCAGTGTCTATCCATGCGTTCCCGGGCATGAGATCGTCGGCCGTATCACCAAGGTCGGGTCCGCAGTCACCAAGTTCA
>DASQYF010000329.1:0-2539 GCA_035639375.1 Nitrososphaeraceae archaeon | reverse complement strand
GTAATTAATGTCATTCATGATATTCTACTAATTACAATATTTTATTAATAACAACAAATTAAAATGGAGTCAAATCTCTTCATTTTATATCAGTTAATGCTCTAACTATATCTGTCTTTGAGATCATTCCGATAGGTTGGTTATCTATCTTTTCTTCTCCTTCTACCAATGGTGATTCAATAACCGGGAGTCCACTTATTCCTTGTTTTACCATTAGCTTTGCTGCTTCTGCTAAATCCGCATCCTTTTCAATAGTGATAGGATTGGGTGTAAATATATCTTCTATGCGTACAAGAGTAGGTTCGATAGAATCTAAATTCCTTTTAGAAGAACCAAATAATAATTCCATATTTTCATAAACCGATCTTAATTTCCTTGACTTTAGAGCTGGAGTTATCCCTGATATGTCCGTTTCAGATAGAATGCCCAATATGCTAATACTATGACTACTACTACCCATTGCTGTCACGACAAGTCGAGAAACAATTTTTTCCAGCATGAGTTGTATAGCTCTTGATACTTTTTCATCTATTGAAATTGTAAAAACAGGTTGAGACATGTAGTCATTTACTGATGCTAAACCAATACAGTTTTCAGAAAAGAATCTAGTAAAATCAGTTGATGTTATGATTCCAGATAATGATATTTTCTTATTTGCCGATGATTCTTGTTGTTGTTCTTGCTGTTCAGAATTCTCTTCCTCTTCAATTACTATCAGGGAGCTTATATTATTATTCTTATCCAAGATTTCTGCACAATCAACTATATTTTTATTTTTTATCGTTGTAATCACGTTTTTATTCATTGCTTCAAAAATCGCTATTTCGTCAAGGTCTCTATCTGTTTTATCTGATATTAGAAATTTTATAATATCTTTTACTGTCAGTATGCCAACTGGATCCCTTTTGTTCTTATCATCATCGATAACAACAATTTTCTTAATTCTAAATCTTGACATCATCCTCTGTGCTCTTAATAAATTGTCTTGCGGCTGTAATGTTATAACATGTTTAGTCATTAAATCTTTGGCTTTGTAGTCTTGTACGTCCTTTTTGAATATTTTATTGAGCATTAATGATATGCCTTTAGTTATACTCGTTTTTGAGTATGTGTATTTATAGAGTTATTTTTCCTACTTTATTTCAAAAAAATTATTACAAATTATTACTCTACTTTTACTTCTTTTCCTTTAGGTTTTGTCTGTTCCTTTTTCTTAAAGACTATTTCAAGAATGCCGTTCTTGTATGTAGATTTAACTGTTTCAATATCTGCTTCTGGAGGTAAGTCAACAACCTGATGATATTTTCTCTGTGGATCTTCGCTCTTTATTTCAAGTGAGTTATCATAAGCATTTATCTTGATATTCTCCTTACTGACACCTGGCATTTCTAATATCACTTTAACTCCATTGTCTATAGTTGTTACATCTACTAATGGTTCTCTTTCACCTGCGATAAGAGGTTTAGCTCCAGTAGTAGCACTACCCTCGCCTAATCTAGAGGGTGGTCTGACATTACCAAATTCTCTTACCTTTGGCCTACCATCTGGACCTATGGTCATCGAATATCCATAAACAAGCGGACCTACTTCTCTTACTTTACCACCTTCAGGAGTCTCATATTCCCTTATGAGATCTTTTGGTGCTGTCGACTCTATGCCCTTGAATTGTTCTTCAAACATTCTTTCCATTTCTCTTCGCATTTCATCAAATTGCCTAGGCATGTCACCAAACCATCCTCCTCCTCTTCCTAATGCAGGTAATCCAGTTCTTCCAGTTCCACCGAAGAAGTTTCTAAACCAATTATCTATATCTCTATCCCATGAGCTCAATTCCTTATTCCTCAGTGCATACTCTAGTGTTGAAACTACTTAAGGATTCATGCTCGTGCAGCTATATCATTATTAGAAGTAGACGACATATATCAAATACAAAGTGACAGTAAAGTTAAACATATCTTTAAAGTCACTATGTCAGTATTCATAATTATGATAATAATACTCCAACGGAGGTGGCTGCCACTCGTCTTCTGTAGATACAGTGTAGTTCAAAGGTTTACCGATATAAGGAAACATTTGAAAGCTTGAGCGAGAAAGAGCTATGGATATAATCAAAGAATAATATAAAATACAAAAGAGAAGGGATTAAAAAGAATAAATTATAATCAATTGCAAATATTCAAAGCACTCCTCATGCAAATACGATCTAATCTTTTATTCTTATACTTAGCTTCACTTGATGAATTTATTATATTCAGCTATGTTGTAATACTGAATAATGATAGCAATCACAATAAGCTAAACTACATTTAAACACACATAAAAAACTAAGAGCGTAATATCGTAACACGATAGAGTATCATAAGAATTTATATCAATAAAGTAGATTACTCAATAATATATCATTAAATAGTTATAACTAATCTTTAAAATAAAATAGATGTAATAATAATTTCGCATGTATTCAAATACTAATATGTTTAGATATTATTTAGAGTATTCATAATTTTTCTTTTATCTATATTATATCCTTTGTGTATAC
>DASQYF010000328.1:0-6508 GCA_035639375.1 Nitrososphaeraceae archaeon | reverse complement strand
TACGCATATTGTTATTTTATGTAGGTTGTCTTACATTTATTACCATTATCAAATGTAATCCTATAGACTATGTAGGTCTATATTGATAACTATATTGTCCTTATTTTATGTAGAGAAGGTTTTTTTCTAATCCGTTTAGTATTATATGGTGGTTGATTGGAATTCTTCATAGCAGAATATAATCATGATAGCATTGACCCTCTTATCCTTCCAGATTTCAATGATTCTATGAAGTTTCTCCATCGACCCTAATTTTTTTTTGGTTTTTTATATCATAAGCTAATGAGATAGTAGCAATATTGTATATATTATGATGCGTAGTGTACAGCCGTTAATAATGATGTAATCTATTGAGTGAGTATGGCAAACGTTCAATAGGAAACAGAAATAAATGCACCAGTTGAAAGAGTATTTGAATATTATACTAATCCGTCCCTTCTTCGTTAACAAAATGAAATCCTAGATGATCTTGTGAAGGAAAAATTCTTTTTCAAAACATCCTTCAAATGCTTTCCTATTTTTCATGTATGGCTAATTTTTTGAATTATTATTTTATTGCAAATATATTCCTCTCATTGAGTCAACCAGATTAAAAAAATTAACATTCGGACTAATCTTTCCATTGCTCACATTTGTTAAATTAAAAGCAGGGATATTGCTGTCTTGAGTATAATACCACCTCCATAATGCCCAGCCAAATATTTTAGATTTATGAAACATTTTTAGGTATTTCATTAACTTATTTTTAGAAAGGCTTGCTCCATATTTATATCCGGAATTGAATTCTCCAATAAAGATCTGAACATTTTGTAAAAGAGAAAATACAAGTCTGAAAAATCGCATATTGTAGGAGGATGGAGGATACATATGAACGTCATACACAGTACCGCCCTTTATAGTTGGAGCCACTTGTGATTGTGATATGGGATTATCGAAAGGGATGTGTGAAACAGCAGCATTGAAAAATAAAAGCTTATCAGTGCATTTTCTTAACTCTTGCATAGCATAACTATGATAATGTCCAATCTTGTTATAATCAAGAATATGGTATACTTGTGGTTCGTTTAATATCTCGAAACCATACGTAGATTTCTTATTATTTAAATAAGCAACAATTTCCTTTACAAAACTAATTTGAGCTTCCCATCCATCGATATTATCGCTACTTATAATCTTACGATTCCACCATCTCTTCCAAAAGTCCTTTATCGCATCCCTGTTTGGTCGGTTTCCAGTATTTTTCTTGTAATTTGCAGATAACAAGCTATTGGGCATTCCAATCCCCCACCCTAGCCATGAAGAACATCCCCATTGATGATTGTCATATATACAGGAAATGTTATATGCATCAGCTACTTTACTTATCTTTTCAAGGTCTTCGTAAAAATTGCTTTTATCACATTCCCATGATTCCCATGAATAAGGAATTCTTAGCATAAAAATTTTATTTTTAGAGAATAATTGGAATGAATCCTCTATGTAATCCTGAGGAGGAGAAGTAGTTCTTCTGTTTTGATAAGCAGAAGACTCAAATCCCTGAAAATTTACACCTATGTTGTTATTGATCATTATTTGAAGAGATATATAGTAATGATTAATATTCATTATTTAAAATTAAATCAGTTACGGGGTTTGGGAATGTTTCTTTATATCTACTTCAAGATGTACAGAATCTTATATACTTCCATTTGTGCGAAGAAAATATATTTACAGCAATTAAATCTTATGATTTTCAATCAGTCGCGAATAGTACAGTTACAATAAAAAGATTACAACTATTAAATTTAATATCGCATATTACATTATTGGATGTTTGAAGGAAGTTCTTATAACAGTCGTATTGATTGGAATGATGTTCTAAAGATAAAGCAAGATGAAAGATAATTATTATTTATTGTACTTTTGTTGCATGTAAATATAATAAAGTGGATTCTCCAAAATGCAAAGTACCATTGGTAACTTGATACTTATAAACAGGATTAAGCAAGGCGTTTCCCCCTATGCCTATGGTACCGGCATTGATATTTGCAGTTCTATTTCCTTCCTCAAGCATCCCATTAACTTTTAAATCAATTCTTACATCATAAGTAGTAGACTCTGAGGTTCCATTTACATCTACATTTAACTTACCATCAACTGCATATTGTCCGTTAATAAGGTCAGGAGAAAGTTGTCCATCATCAAAGATATAAGTACATGAATTTGAAGGACATATGCGATTATCATTTGTAGTAAAATTAAATGTAGCCGTATCATAAATTACATCATCATATAGAAATTCATTTTCTTGGCGTATGAATTCTGCTCCTATATCTAACTCTTGTCCAAAAGCCATATGAATAGAATAATTGAAGATAATAGGCATAGTAGAAAACAACGATAGAGCTAACATGATCGCATAATTTGACATATTACAATTAAAAGATAATTAATATAAATACCTACTATTACAAAATGTATACACATTATCAAAAGCAAACAGTAAACTATGCCATTATGAGAATAAATAATTAGAAATGACATACAGATCTTTAGGTCAATGCATAGCTCGTAGTCAATATGCTAGCGGTAACACAAAAAGAGAAGCGGTTACAAATTAAAATAGTTATATGGTAAACACAAATTTTGTTAATTATTATTATTTTCACTTATATATACAATGAAATTTTTCATTTTTCTTCAAAAAAGGGAATGATTGCCATGGGTTCGGTGGAATGTAGGAGATATTTGACTCCATTTTCTCACACATCTTCTCAAACATAATGTTCCTTTAAAGCGCTCTGATTGACCTTTGTTTTTTATTATTATCTGTTAATGATTTCTCTTCTATGTTCTGGCATATGATATATTCTATCACTGGAGACTTATAGATATATTATCAGCATTACTAATTCATAACATTACGATTAAATAAGATGTCTCCTTCTTCTTACTTATCCTCAAATGACTCTGAAGATGAACACTATAAAAAGAGAAGTCAACAACAACGTCAAAGCTGGGATAATGTAGCTAGAGGATGGAAGAAATGGTGGAAGACCTTTGAAAAAGACGCACAGAAAGTCAATGAAAGGTTGGTAGAGCTTGCAGAAATTAAACAAGGAGATAGAGTTATAGATATAGCAACAGGTATTGGAGAACCAGCAATAACTGCAGCAAAAAAGGTTGGTGTAGAAGGCTATGTATTGGCTACCGATATATCACCACAAATGCTGGCAATTGCAAAAGAAAGAACTGTATCTCTAGGATTACAAAATATAGTTGAATTCAAAGAAGTCGACGCTGAAAAAATACTTGATTTACAACAACAACAACAACAACAACAACCATTGCCAGCTTTTGCTGCAGTTCTGTGTCGTTGGGGGGTGATGTTTTTTCCAAATCTTGCTTCAACTTTAACTAATATCTACAAAATACTGTCTCCTAGTGGAAGAATAGCAGCTGCTATCTGGTCTGAACCTGCAAAAGTTCCAAAACTCTATACTGCCATCGATATTGTAACACAGAAACTTGGGTTTTCTTCAACTACTGCATATGCTCATTATACTGAAATTCTTAGTCCATTCTGTCTTGCTAATATCAATATAGTAAATAATGCATTGGTTGATGCAGGCTTCAAAGATATACATACTGAATATTTGAACATAACTTTTGAATTCTTATCAGCTGAAGATTATACTGACTTTGCTAAGCAAATAATTGCTCCAATCAATAATTTATTAGCTAATGAAACAGAAAAGAGAAAAGAAGAGATATGGAAAGCAGTCACAGAGGAAGTAACAAGGCGATATTATATTGATAATAATAATAATAATAGTACTGGTTCTGTAGTAAGAATGGATAATGAATGTATAATTATAGTTGGAAGAAAATAAGTAAAAAAACAATAACATACTCACCCTCTAATAACTTGACTAACGCTAGGTAGAATACATATAAAACGTATTTGACCTAAATTTGCAACTTCAAAAAGTTATGTTGTGCATGTAACCCACTTCTATCTAGTAATGATAATTATACTCTATAGTTTGAATTATTGATATAATTCAGCCTAGCTAGATAGATAGAAAACAGAATTGATAATAAAATTAAATTCTTTCTTTTATTTGTATATATTACCGAAGAAAGCAAGTAGTGAAAGACAACAAAGTGTCGAAGTCTCCTTCCTCTTCCTCTTCTTCATCATCTTCTATTAAATATCCTCCAGGACCTCACTCAATTTTGCCTTACAAATTGTTACGTAAATTCATACATACTCCTATCAAAACTCTAATGGATATTGCATATACTTATGGAGATATTGCTCATTTTAAGTTTGGAAGACAGCAGCATGTCTATCTAATTAATAATCCACATTATATAGAGGACATATTAATCCGAAACTATAAGAATTTTATAAAAAGTAGAGGCTTACAAGTTTCTAAGCGGCTATTAGGAGAAGGTCTAGTGACTAGTGAAGGAGAATACCATGATCGCCAAAGAAAAATAATTCAACCTGCATTTCATCCTAATCTCATAAAAGGATATGGAGACATAATGACAAGCTATGCTGTAAATATGTGTCGGCTATGGGAGGATGGAATTACCTTAGATATACATAAGGAGATGATAAATGTAACATCAGCAATCATTAGTAAGGCTGTCTTAGGTTCAGATATTAAATCAGAAGAAAAAGAAGGTGACCAAATTGGAGATGCATTCTTGACTTGTTCCAAATACTTTAATCGTCTCCTAATGCCATTTGGTGAGCTGATTGAAAAAATACCAGTACTGCCTATTAATAAGGGCTTTCAAGCTGCAAAAAAGAAATTAGATTCTATAGTATATAGTATGATTAAAGAACATAGAGATAATGTAAGTAAAGGTATTTCCTCCTCCAATAGAGTCGACTTGCTATACACTCTACTACAAGCCCAAGATGCAGAATCTGCAATTGGACCAATGACTGATTCACAATTAAGAGATGAAGTAATGACAATTTTTCTCGCCGGTCATGAAACAACAGCCAATGCACTTACATGGACATTTTATCTATTATCACAAAATCCAACAGTAGAGGCTAAGTTGTATGAGGAACTATGTTCTGTACTTGGTGGTAATGGTAAAGATAGTAATAATAGTGGCAGTAGTACCAAAAGCAAACGAAGAAGAAGAATAAGAATTGCAACCATTGAAGACATACCAAAATTAGAATACACTGAAAAGGTCTTTAGAGAATCAATGCGGCTTTATCCACCAGCATGGACTATAGGTCGTCAAGCTATAAATGATTATAAGATCGACAAGTATGTTATACCTGCTGGCTCAATCATTTTAATGAGTCAATATGTAATGCATCGTAATCCGCTTTACTTTTCTGACCCTGATCTTTTTTATCCAGATCGCTGGACCAAAGAGGCAAAGTCTCAGCTTCCTAGATTCAGTTATTTTCCTTTTGGTGGAGGCATTAGGGGGTGTGTAGGTGAGCCATTTGCATGGATGGAAGGAGTACTACTAATAGCTACTATATGCCAGCAGTGGAAGATGCATCATGACGACGACAATACAAGCCATAAGGTTGAATTAAAGCCACTTATTACGTTACGCCCCAAAAATGGTATGTATATGAAGCTAGAACACAGATAGAAATAACTAACTACAAAAATACTATAGATTATCTTTCAGTGGCAATTTGGTAATTCAACACACGCAGAGTCAACACAACATGTCTTGGAAGGCCTTTATTCATGGCTTGAATCTCATTTTGGGTTTACACATTCCATTAGTTCTTCCTCCTTATTCTCACACTCTTCTTCGACTACAGGTCAAGGTTAGTAGATATACATAGAATGCGAGAGACATATTAAATGGATTCTATCTTTCACCTTATAATATAGATTCGAATATTTATTAAAGAACTATGATAGTAAATGGTTCTGATTAAGAACGTATTACTTATTAAGTAATAATTTTATAATAATATTATAATATATATCTGTATATAATTCAGAATTATTTTTTTAAAGTACATATACCAATATATATAAAGAATATTCGTGCGCTAAAGGAAAGTTATGCATTTTATTACGATTATTCCAATGTGATCCTATGTGTTAATGGACTACTTTCTTCCGATCTATGAAATAATGTTTTGTATATCTCCTTCTTTACTTCTCAGGTCATTTACTACTTATCAATTTTCTGCCAAGTAAAAGAACCATGATTTTTATTATACTTATCATTATTGTTATTGCCTTTTATGGCACAAAATTCAAAATCTCCATACATTCTATCTCCCGCTTGATTGAGGCTGGTGTTATCTATTATTCCTTTGTATGAATTAGCTATCTTTACAAAAGTGTCTTTCAAATAATTTGTATCGTTTATCGCTTTAGTATAATTTTCAGTCAGAGCAGCTATCCATAATATATATCATAGGCAACGCTTGCATAAGATCTACGAGTTCTTTCTATTCGACTATTATTACACAAAAACAAAGGGCATAGTAAGATTCCTATATGTGTGAGCCCAG
>DASQYF010000327.1:0-3598 GCA_035639375.1 Nitrososphaeraceae archaeon | reverse complement strand
AACCAACCAAGAGATTTCTTCTTGTTTGTATTATCACTATTATTTGATGAGTTCACCGTAGTCAAATATCACTTGCCATGTAGGTAATGATAATTATGATGTCCTAATATCTGCCGCTGCTGCTGCTATAATGCTATTTGTCAATTCTGTAGTTAACTTATTGTAAAGCTTTTCAGCCTCTTCTAATATCAAAGCAGCATAGACGTTATCACTAACATAGATAAATGATTGTTGTTGTTGCTCTGCTGACATAGTTAACGAAAGATAATTAGATGTATAAGAAGCTCTATCATCATTATTATTATTTGAAAATCATTCAATACAAAATTACATAATTCAGGGCTTCTTCTTAGTGATTCAATTACCGAGGCAGTAGCAAATTTCAAGAGTATTTTACCGTCATTTAAAACACTTTTCACTTCTTTATGGGCTGCCTGTTTTACCTTAAGATATTCTTCATTATCACTCTTAAAATCATTAACAAGAGATTCTAATCTTTGTTTTTCATTATAGAGATTTTCTATCTCTCTTCTTTCCCTTTCACAAGATATATGAAGAGAATTCAAGAGTTTGGTTGTTGTTGCTATTTGATCATTCAATCTGTATAAATTTTCCTTGCATGTATGTTTTTGAAATTGCAGTGTAGTTACATCATTTCTTAGCCCTTTAAATCGCTCTTCAATAGCTGGTAAATCATTATTTGCAATTTCAAGAACATCAACAACTTGGTGTAAGCCCATACCTTTGGCCTTGGCTAATTTATACAACTTTACAAAATATCCAATATCGCCTCTAGTCTCTTCATAAACCATATTCAAATCGTTTAGTTGTTTTAGATTCCAATACTCTTTACAGAATTTAGTTGCCTCTGACTCTCTTAGGTTTAATTCAACAGCAACTTCTAATGGACTCTTACCTTCAGAAAATAGTTTATACGCTTCGGCAGATAGTTCTTGTCGATGTTGCTGGTCTTTATATTTTTGTCGACTGATTTGTTCTTTCTTTATGATAGCATGTATATCACGGGGTGACATTTTCTCTATTTGTGCAATTTCGGCGTATGTCTTGTGCTGGTTAAAATATAGATCTATTACACGCTTTCTTCTATCTTCTGTAATTTGCACTTGTATCTTATAATATAAATAATCGATACTTAAAAAGGGAACGTTCTGTGATACCACTTACTTTCATCTATGCCATCACAATATTTCCTTATTACCATCTACTTTCTTCTTTATAGCAATACCTCATAAATACTCAAGTTTGTGCACCTTTAAGATTTTACAATAATAGCATTCAAGCATAGTAGATAGAGATCAAATAATAGTAACAGTAGCAGCATATAATTTAGAGATAATTCAACTATGCCAGGGAGATTAAAGACCATCTGAAGAAAAAAGATCAGATCCAAGGGATATGAATCAAGTTTGACTCAATATTTAGCCCCAGTATTCTCTTCTACGGGAGATAACATTAAGTTGACTAACCAACTGACCGATGATCAACCAGAGAACTGCTACAAACTTACCATTAAGGCAACATAAGTAAAAAAACAGAGTCAGTCTAGTCTAATCTAACGAAATAGATGATACTTTCATCAACTAGGAGTTGTTGTCGAAAGAAATGTTTGTAATATTTTATTGAATTGTTCTGGATATTGATACATTAATCCATGTCCGGCTCCTTTAATCTGTACAAGCCAAGCTCCAGGGATTCGTTCTGTAATTAGTAGAGAATTGGCAGGTAGAGTTACGACATCATCAGTTCCAACTATAACTAGTGTGGGTTGAGTTATGTTTTTTAGTTTACTGCAAGTACCTGTCCAATTGAAAATTGCTTCTGTATGCTGGTCTAGTGTTTTATTAGGAATTGTCTCTATGGTTTTTGGAATCCTTTCAAGATAATTTGGATTTTCATTACGCCATTTCTCTGGAAAGAATAAGGGTAGAAATTTTTCTATTCTCTCCATTGCAGTTCCAGATCCATTAGATAGTATGTTTATAACTTGACTTGATAGTATGGATTCATTACCACCGCAAATTGATGCATAAAACGTTTTCCAACTCTATCAGGATGGGTAAGTGCCAATTCTTGAGCTATAAAACCACCCATAGAATATCCCAGTATATCTGCTTGCTTGATTTCTAATACATCTAACAAACCAGCAGTATCATTTGCAAATTGTGCTATAAAGAATCTATTTTCACCAGAGGTTGTATTTCCTATTCCACGATTATTAAATATAATTACTGTATGATTTGAAGCAAGTCTTTCTAATAGAGTCGGATCCCAATTATCCATTGAATGGGAGTAACCATTTATCAATAATATAGGCTCGCCTTTACCAAATATTTTATAAGCAATATCTATATCTCCAACATGAACTTTTTTTGATGGTATGCTTTGAATGTCTAATGAATTTGTAATATTATTGAAGTTCATTTGGTTCGGCTGCTGCTGACCATACGCAAAGTTGCTAGTAGTACCAAAATAATTATTGTTACTAATCAATATTGCATTACCAGGAATAATAATAAGTATAAACACAAAAACAATAAAGGGTAGTACAGGCATAACAAGCCATAACTTACTAATAGATTCTTGACTTGACATATCCTGTTAAGGGAAAACTATTATAAATAAATTCTGCAAATCCGGTAATATTTTAGACTTTTTTTGACACGATAAGTTAACAGACATGTATCAATCAAATAGTATATAATTACCCAATTACAGTAGTGCTCTTACCTATGTATATATGAGCAAATATAGATATGGATAGATAGATAAATTTTATAAATTACGTAATAGTCCCAAAGTCAAGAAGAAGAACAAATGACAACATTTGTACTAGTTCATGGATCTTGTCATGGAGGTTGGTGTTGGAAAAAAGTAATCCCTCTTCTCAGAAAATATGGTCATGATGTGTATTCTCCTACTCTTACTGGCTTGGGAGAAAGAAGTCATCTTGTATCTAAAGATATTGATTTGTACACTCATATACACGATATAACTCAAGTGTTAGAATATGAAGATCTCAGCAAAGTAATTTTAGTTGGCCATAGTTATGGTGGCTTAGTTATTGGTGGTGTAGCAGAGGCAATTCCTGAGAGTATTAAACGTCTTGTTTATCTTGATGCATACATACCACAAGACAACAAGAGTGCATTTGACATAGTACCAGGTTTAGAAACCATTTACAAAGAAAGAGTATTAAAAGAGCGTGGCAGGGAATGGTTAGTTGCATCATACAAACCAGAAGAGTTTGGCGTGACGAATCGCGTTGATATTAACTGGATGAATACTAGATTATCTCCTATGCCATGGCACACTCATGATCAACCAATAAGAATAACTAATCCCACAGCCAAAAGACTTCCTAAAAGTTACATCTCTTGTACTGAATTTGGAGATTCTCAATTTAAGTCTCAAAAGTCACCAGGAGATTGGGATTATCATGAATTGAAGACAGGACATGATGCAATGATTACAGCACCAAATAAACTGGCACAATTATTGCAAACATTGGTCAGAACATCGTAATGTTTTTTGTATGTGTGTATATCTGTGGAACTCTTTGTTTACAGCATATGACAAT
>DASQYF010000326.1:0-8554 GCA_035639375.1 Nitrososphaeraceae archaeon | reverse complement strand
AAGATGAGGGCAGAATGCAAAATGATTCGTGATGTGAAAAAAGGAGAGAACATAGTTGTCGGAGAGCATGGAGTCAGGATAATTCCACACGAACGTCCCCGAGAAGGTATAGATATTTTTCAATTTATGAGTAGTAGCAGTTCAAGTGAGCGACCGACACAGCAAATTGCTCGAAAAGTTGCCAATGATATATACAAGATTAAAGAATCAGGAGGAAAGATAGTAGTGGTTTCCGGGCCAGTTGTTGTTCATTCAGGCTCCTCAGATGCTCTTGCCAAATTAATTAAAATGGGTTATATACATGGATTGTTGGCCGGCAATGCTCTTGCAGTTCATGATGTAGAGAATTCTTTAATGGGAACGTCGCTAGGCATGCAAGTCAATGATGGAACTCTTGCAGTAAGAGGCCATAGAAATCACATGCAAGCAATTAATGAAGTTTTTAAATTCGGATCCCTAAAATCAATGGTTCAAAAAAAGGTCTTAAATAAAGGTATAATGTATCAATGTATTATCAATAATATACCGTTTGTATTAGCAGGATCCATTAGAGATGATGGACCTATTCCTGACGTTGTGACTGATGTTGTTGAGGCACAACGAAAATACAAACAAGTACTTAAGGACACTAAAATGGTCTTAATGCTGTCCACAATGTTACACTCAATTGCTGTAGGGAATATGCTTCCAGCAACAGTTAAGGTTGTTGCCATTGACATAAGTCAGCCGGTAGTGACAAAACTTCTAGATAGAGGAACTACCCAGGCGATAGGAATAGTGACAGATGTTGGAGCTTTCTTGCCTATGATTGTACAGCATTTAGAACGGATGAAGGCATCATCAACAAAATTCTCTTCAATCTCGTCAGTGGCAAAAATGAAAAATAAAAAGGAGAAAAGTTAGTTTGATTCTGTTAATTTCCTTGTGATTAAATTAAGCGCAATTTTCGGATCTGCTCTTCCTCTTGTTAATTGCATAACCTTACCAAGCAAGAAATTAGCGACATTTGGGTTATTTTTTGCATCTATTACCGCAGATTTTTCACGTGTAAATATTGATTCTACAGCTTCAGCGATAGCGCCAGTATCATCTATCTTTGATGCGTTCGTCTTGGTAACAAGCTGTGAGGGCATTTCGCCAGTTTTTATTATCTGTTTCAGTATCATCTTTGCTGTATTTCTATTAATAGTATTCTGATCAACCAGTTTCACTAGATCTGCAACATGTTTTGGTTCAATTTTTAATCCTGAAAGAATAGACGCTTTTTGCTCTGAATCATCTATAAATGCCATTAGATCAGTAATAATTGAATTAGCAATCTCCTTTGGTGACGAATAAATGCTTACTGCGAGTTCAAAAAAGTCAGAAACTTCTTTATTATCAATTAGCACCTGTGCCATGTGTTCAGAAAGTTCATAATCAGTGACGAAGCGAATTTTTCTCTCATCTGGTAACTCTGGCATGATAGCTTTAAGTGACGATAAAAACTCGTTCCCCAAGATTATTGTAGGTATGTCAGGTTCAGGAAAGTACCGATAATCCTGTTCTTCCTCTTTCGTCCTAGCCTGTTTAGTTATTTTTCGTAAATCATCCCAGTGTCGTGTTTCTGCTTTAATTTCAATATCATGTAAGGACATAGTGTTTTGTCTAGTAATTTCGTAAGAAAGTGCTTTTTCAACTTCTTTAAAGGAGTTAACATTTTTAATTTCAACTTTTCTCTTACTCCCTATTGAAACATTGGCATCGCATCTAACTGAACCTTCCAATTTTGTGTCACAAACTCCTAAATGTTGGACGATAGAAGAAATTTTATTTAAGAACATCCTTACATGCTTTGGATCAGTAAAATTTGGTTCAGTAACAATTTCTATTAAAGCTACTCCAGCTCTGTTATAATCTATAAGAGTGTACGAATTTGCATTATTATTATTATTTTCATAAATCAATCTTCCCGGGTCTTCTTCAAGCTGAACTCTTCGAATTACAGCTTTTTTTGATCCGTCATAGTCTAGTTTCCCGTCTACACCGATGCTAGTTATTCCATATGAGTTATATTGTGTCAACTGAAAATTTTTCGGAAGATCAGGATAAAAGTAGTTTTTCCTATAAAACATTATTTTATCTGGAACTTTACATCCAAGAGCTAGAGAAACCATGCCGGCAAGTTCTACAGCCTTTTGATTTAAAAGTGGAAGACTTCCAGGAAGTCCAGAACAAATTGGGCACACATTATTGTTGGGAGTCTTGTCGCGGTAATCAGAATAGCATGAACAAAATAATTTGCTCTGAAGAGCTGTTAATTGACAATGAATTTCAAGACCAATATTTGCTGCCAATATCATTACAGATCAGGGCTCCTTTGAATATTAGATGCTTTTTCAAATAACATTGCTGCATCAAGTATTGTTTGCTCCTGTAATTCATTTGCCATTATTTGTAAACCTATAGGAAGATCATTGTGGAATCCAGCGGGTATTGAAATTGCAGGTATTCCACTAAGATTAGCGATTACTGTGTCGATATCAATTAAATACATCTTTAGTGGATCATCTATCTTCTCGCCAATTTTGAATGGCAGAACAGGCATGGTAGGTGCTATCAAAATGTCATACTGTTTAAAGAATGATTTCAATTCTCGTTTTAATAATGATCTTAACATTTGGGCTTTCATGTAATATTTCCCATAATAGCCTGCAGATAAAACATACGATCCAATAATAATGCGCCTTTTCACTTCTTGGCCAAAATTGCTACGAACTTTTGAAAAATACGTATTCCATTCATATCCATCAGGATTCAAATCGAAACCATAACGAATATTATCATATCTCGCAAGATTACTACTAGCTTCAGCCATTGCTATCGTATAATACGAAGGTAGAGAATATCTAATAGAATTCATAGAAATCTCTTCGCATTCAAAGTCCAATTTAGAGAATAAATCCATAGCATTATAGATGCATTTAGAAATTGCTTGGTCGGCTCCTTCAACTAATTGTTTCACTAACCCAACACGAATATTTTTTTTTGTAGGATGCAGGGTATATTTTGGGACCCATTCTAAAGTAGTATAATCGTTATCATCTTTCCCCGCAATTGCATTCATAACCATGGCCACATCAGAGACTGTCTTTCCAATGGGACCAATCTGCTCTAAACTGTTAGCATAAGAGATAAGCCCATATCTACTCACGCTACCATAGGTAGGTTTTAGACCTACTACTGAGCAAAAACTAGCAGGACATCGTATCGATCCGCCAGTGTCCGATCCTAAAGATACGGCGCATTCTAATGCTGCAACACTCGCTGCACTGCCGCCGGAAGAGCCCCCAGCCACATAATTAATATTCCATGGATTGTGCGTTGGTCCATTGTTGCTAAATTCCGTGGTAGAACCCATTGCAAATTCATCAAGATTCAATTTTCCGACCACAATTGCATCACTTTCTCGCAGTCTCTTGACTGTGGTAGCATCATAAGGCGAAACATAATCCTTTAACATTTTTGAAGCACATGTTGTATTCAAACCATTTGTGTTTATGTTATCTTTTATTCCTACGGCAACACCTGCAAGGGGACCTATATTTTGCTCCCTATTGTGAATTTTTCTATCTATCAGTTGCGCTTTTTGCAGCGCGCCTTTTTTATCTACAGTGATAAAGGCATTAATTTTAACATCGATTTTTTCTATCCGATCAAGAATTTGGCAAATGTATTCTTCCGCAGAAAAATCTCTATTTTTAATACCTAAAGTAACCTGCTTAGTGGTGAGACCACATAGGTTTGTCATTCAGGCCAACCTCGGCCCCTTTATATAGTCATCCTTTCTATACTTTACATTTTTTAAGGCATTTCCTTCGAATAATTCCTGGCAGTCTTTTCTCAGTTCAGAAAAGTTTTTTATAAAATGTATCGGTTCAACTTCATTTAGGGAGATGCTATCCAGTATATCGAAATATGCAATTATTTCTTCTATCTGTGATTGATATCTTTCAATTTCCTGATCTGTTAATTCTAATTTTGAGAGCTTTCCCAATTGTCTGATTTCTTGTTTAGACACCATGTCCAAAATGCTCCATTTTCCTTATGGTACTAACCTGTCTATGTCACGCGGATATAAAGTTACATCGCGTATGTTCTCTATTCTTGTAATAGCCATAAGCAAACGCTCTAAACCTAAACCAAATCCTGCATGAGGTGGAACCCCGTAATCAAATACCCTGAGGTGATAGTCGAATGCTTGTGTATTCAATCCCTGCTTTTTCATTCGCTCCAATAATTCATCTTTTCTATTTATTCTGGTACTACCAGACGATACCTCCAGAGATCTGTACATTAGATCAAATGATTCAGAGATCGACTCACCTTCGATATACTTTGGTTTTACATAAAAGGGCTTTAAAGAAGTAGGCCAGTCAGTAATAAAATAAAAGCCATTTATCCTGTCATCAGATATATTTTTCATTGCCTGAGGGGATAGATCGTCTCCCCATCTAATCCGTTCCCCTGCGCTTTGTAATTGATTTATTATATTGGAATAGGAATATTTTGGAAACGGCATTTTAACTGCCGGCAACTCAAGATCAAGATATCGTAGATCATCTTTTTTCCTTTCTTTAATTGAAGCAATTATATACGAAATTATTTCTTCCAATAAAGTCATCATATCTGTGTAATCTACAAATGCCTTCTCAACATCAATAGATATTGCTTCAGAAAGATGTCTGTTAGTACGCGATGGTTCAGCTCTGAAAATTGGACCTATTTCAAATACATTTTCAAACGCCATTGTCAGTTGTTCCTTATACAACTGAGGGCTTTGTGCAAGAAAAGCTTCTCGGTCGTAGTAAAATATTGGAAACAGGGCTGCGCCTCCTTCTGTAGCAGTAGCAATCATCTTTGGTGTATTTACCTCAGTAAATTCTTCCCTTACCAGAAATTCTCTAACAGCATCCAGAGTGGCATTACGGATATGAAAAATACTCTGTAAAATATTTCTACGTAGGTCTACTGCTCTCAAATCCAATCTCGTATCAATACCCACTGACGTTTTGTCTTGAACCATAAAAGGAGCAGCTCTCTTTGACATAGAAAATACCTTCAATTCTAACGGGATAACTTCAGCACCATTAGGAGCTTTTCCTTGCGCTCGAATTTCCCCTCTTACTGCAAGTGTTGTATGTTCTTTTATCTGACGTATCTGTTCTAATAACTCATCTGTACATTCGCTTTTCTTTGCAATAACTTGAATATCTCCATATCTGTCTCTTATCATAATAAACACAATATTGCCATGATCACGGATACTTGAGACCCAACCCATAATTATGACTTCTTTGTCATCAAGAGAAGAGCTAATTTCAGATGAATAATGTGTCCTTCTCCACTGTCCCAGATCCTCCTCACGTACGAGATTGCTCAATTTCAAATACCTGAATAATATTAGAGTTTGTAGATAGAGGTTAATTTAACCTTTAATGATAAGAATTGTACTAGCAAATATATGTTATCATTAATTTACATCATTAGATTAATAAAACCTTGATGCGCCTTTATATAACTTGTTTACGAAATTTTCTAATTCATTTTGAGTTTTTAATTTATATTCTCAATGAAAAATATAGCTGCTTATCTGCAAATATAGTAATAGTCTATTCTTTCATAGGTTTCCAAGAATATATCTTGTCACTCAATCTATTATTATTATATAAAACTCATTGACAATATAGATTTCACCATTTATATTTATAAACTTAATTTCACATCAGATTTTTAAGTTGGGAGTTTTCATTCAGGTTAGAAAATTAAATTACATAACTTTTTGGAATTTTATTTCTGAATTATTATACATCTTAAACCGCTCACGAAGAATTCCTCTTGAGGCTTTTGATTATCTGAGTCATGATGATAATTATGTAATCAAAATGCTAAGGCAAAAATAGAAAAATAGCTTTGATAATTAATAATGAAGCCTTATAGCTTGAGGTTTACAAAGGAAATACATTTAACCCTTAGTGAGATATTGATTTGAAATGACATTAAGCATAAATTGTAAAGATGCTGGCGACCCAGTCTGTACTCATACAATGTATGGAGAAACGGAAGAAGAGCTATTGCAAAATGCCAAGAAGCATGGCATAGAAGTTCATGGCTACACAGAAGAGACATGGAATGAAGAAATTGGAACTAAAAAAGACGATTTCCGTAATCTGATAAAGACTACCTAATTTCTTACTTTTATTTTGGCTTTGGAAGTAGTCATTGCTTTCATTGTAATCTAATATTTATGATTCAATAAAACAAAATATTATTATCATTAGATCTATACAACGCATACAATGAGTTTTTAAAGATTAGCTTGATGATATACCATAAACGAATTGTCAGATAAAATAAACAATATATTTTCTAAAATACTTGTCGCAATAGATGGCTCCCAACCATCGATTGATGCAGCCAATTATGCAATAGAAATGGCGAAGAAAAATAATAATTCCCAACTGATAGCCCTAACAGTACTTGATATATCTACACCACGACGTTTATCATCATCGTTTATTACGGCACCCACTTATGGATTAAGGGAGTTAGAAGAAGAAAGAAAACGAGCACAGAAATGGTTAGAGTCAATATCTAATAAAGTAAAAGAAATAGAAAAAAATATCCAATACAAAGCAGAGATTATTGAAGGTTCAATATCAGTAGAAGCTACAATAGTAAACTACGCTGAAAATGAAAATATAGACCTGATTGTTATTGGTACAAAAGGAAGATCTGGTTTTAAAAGAATGTTGCTTGGAAGTGTTGCCTCTAAAGTAGTTACTTATGCTACATGTCCCGTATTGGTAATAAAATGACAGGTATAGTATTCTCTGCATTTACTTCGACTATATAGACCTATGTAGACTATGTAAATTATATTCGTTATCAATTAGTTTATGTCCTTTCTTTAAAATCTATGAAAAACCAAACAAGAACACATGTTCTACTGGTAGGCATTACCTTAGCCATATTCTTGGTAGCAGGTATAGCCGTACCCATGAAGGTCTATGCACAAGGTTCAGTAACTATTAATGGAGCAGGTGCAACATTTCCCTTTCCCTTAATTGATACTTGGCGTGTTGATTACAAAAATGTTAAACCAAATATAAACATAAACTATCAATCAATAGGCAGTGGTGGAGGTGTTAAACAGTTTATTGAGAAAACAGTAGACTTTGGTGCTACTGACGCTCCTCTAACTGCCTCAGAACTGCAAAGAGCTCCTGGTGCTGTACATATACCTGAAACGATCGGGTCAGTAGTCGCCGCCTATAATATTCCCGGTATTCCGAGTAAAGGATTAAAACTTACTGGTCCAATTCTTGCAGACATCTTTTTGGGCAAAATCACAAAATGGAATGATCCAAAAATCCAATCTCTTAATACTGATGTTTCTTTACCCGCAGCAGATATTATAGTAGTCCACAGATCAGACGGTTCAGGAACAACTTATGTTTGGACAGATTATCTTTCTAACATAAGTGGAGCATGGAATCAGCAAATTGGAAAGGGAAAATCTGTTCAATGGCCAGTTGGAATAGGTGGTCCAGGCAACGAGGGTGTGGCCAACGCAATTAGAGGTTCGCCTAACACAATTGGATATGTAGAACTTGCTTATGCATTAACTACTAAGATGCCGTACGCTTATTTGCAAAATCAAGCAGGTAATTTCGTTGAGCCCACTCTAGATTCAACGAAGGCAGCAGTGGCAGAAACAGCAGCAAATCTACCAAAAGGTGATGCTTCATGGGAACATGTTTCAGTAGTCAATGCAGCTGGGCCTAATTCATACCCTGTCGCAAGCTTCTCATACCTGCTATTATTCAAAGATTTGAGTACAAATCCAAGCATTGATCAAACAAAAGCAAAAGCCTTGGTTGATTTTATCTCATGGGCTATTACAACTGGTCAACAATCTGCAGGTCCTCTGGAATATGTCTCGTTACCGGATCAAGTCATTAAACTCAATCAAGATACATTGAAGTCATTAACATTCCAGGGTAAGCCTTTAATGTCGCCGGCTGGAGGTTAATCTTGAACGCGTTGGTGTAAGAGTAAATGGCCTCAAGCAACTATATCCATTTTCTTTTAACTGAATATTTGGTCCGTATTTTATCTATCTATAATCCAATATATAGAATCTAGGAAATGTAGTAATATGAAAAAGTTCACCGTGGGATTATAGAGGCGACTTACACATTAACATGGAATCTAAGGAACAAGATAGAAAAGATTTGTATTCCTTGTTATTGCGAGGAAAACGCAAAGGAGATAGAGTCTTTCATATCATAACGATAACGGCAGCTGCTTATACTCTATTCATGATAGCGATTGTAGCTTTTTCAGTTGGCGATGGATCTAAAGAGATATTTGCATTCGAAGGTTTTGGTTTTTTTACTGGTACCGATTGGAACCCAGTGGAAGGTCGTGAATCTTATGGTGCTCTTCCGTATATTATTGGGACTTTGATCAGCTCGGCAATAGCAATGACTATTGGCGTTCCAATAAGTTT
>DASQYF010000325.1:0-16217 GCA_035639375.1 Nitrososphaeraceae archaeon | reverse complement strand
CACAGGAAAAGCAGACCAAGCTTTGTCAAAAATACCGGTCCCACCGCTCTCACCGTAATACATATTTTTTTGTTTGAAATATTTAGTAGAATCTATAGCATTTCCTGTGGCAGCTTCCAACATTAATACGCCCTTAGTCGTATGGGTATAAACTAGATGTTCATTATACCATCTATTTTCAGGAGTAACGTCTGCTGGAAGGTTCGGGCTTGTAGGAGCGGCCCAGTACGTAGTATCGTTGAACCTTACAATATCAATATCTGCGAAATTAACGTCATTTTTCTGTCCTAATTCTGGTTTAAGCTTAAATTCTGCCGCCTTTTGATCCCAAAGTCGTATATTGTCTAATGTATCTTTGTTATCATTGACAGCCGCCTGGACTCTAGAGGGAGTTATAGATGTAGGTTTAATATCATAGTTTATAATCTGCACTTTGTCAAGTTCAGCCATATCTCGATTTACTGCAATTTCTTGGGCTACATATGGACCCATATATTCTATTTTCTTGGCGTCAGCTATGCTATTATTTATTGCCATAATTGATACGAGTACAACCGAAACCAAAAGAATCGTTACTAGTTTAATGTAAATCTGTTTTTTTTGAGGATATATTATAACCTTTGCGCTCTTCTTGTCGAAAAGTCCATAACCAATAAAAGCAGCACCAATAATTAGTGATCCAAGTATTGCATATTTAGTATTGTAATTAATATTGGAACTAAAAAACGTTGTAAACCCAGTCCATAAAAATGCTGAACCAATAATAACTTCCACTGATGAAATATAGGATAACAATTTTGGTCTGCTTTCATTCAAGTCAGCAATGTATTGTGAGATAATACTTATGATGCCTGCAACACCAATGTAAAGGAAAATTCTAAGTCCTACAGTAGACAGAAGAGCCGGAATGATAAGAGTAAGTCCGGGGATAAGAGGTATCACATTTTCTTGTGCAAAATCGCTACTTAGGGATATATTGACAAAAGGCAATATGAAGATATTTGGAATAGATGTTAAACTAAGATCGTTGCCTTCAAAGAGATATACTATGGCCATTCCGAAAATCAAGTTGCTAAACAATGGTGCAAATAAAGCGATTTTTGTGATTTGCCATAGGAAAAAACTTAACTTCTCCATCTTAAAATCAGGATAACGCATTATTGTAGACGTGGGCGATTCGTAATCATTGCGCTGAAGAAATTTAATTATCATTCGAAAACTATACCAGGTCATCGAGTTTCTGCGGTGTAAGCTGAATCGTACAAATGCAATTGAGGCTAATATTACACCTGAAATTGTAGAATAGTACAATGGTTTAGTGAAAACATCACCAAATTCTACTACATTCATAAAAAGATTTACAGATTGATTTCCTACTATAGATATAATAATTACTCCTATAGTGGCGAATAATATAAGACGTATGACTCTGCTAATACTAAATCTCGAAGCCTTATCCTCGTTGTAAGTATCCCACAAACATTTTATACACAGGCTGGGGCCATTTTAATGTGTTTTTACTAGTTTTACTAGTAATCAATATTACTAATTTATCCCTTGTATAATCGAGTATCAGGTTTTTGTTTTTATAAAGTTTTTTATGTTACTCTATTTAACCTTAAAAGGATATAGTATAGGCATGGCAATTCAAGACAGACCTAATTTTTCGATTTAACTTAACTCTGCAATTCCTTTGCAGATTAAATAAACTGCTACATATAACGGTAGTCGCTCTGTTTGTTTCTTTATTTTGAATGAGTGACCTTTTAGTTTTAGGTTTACATGTGCTTTAACCTCCACATTAACTTCGTTTTCTCCTAAAAGACACGCATCGATAAAAGGATCAAATAATTCAAGATCGTCACATCTCATCTTAGTCAGTCCACTTTTGCTATTCAAGGTACCTGGCATTCTAAATATTCTATGAATATCAGTTGTTACATTGGGATCGATACGTACACCGCTTTCTCGAGTCAATCGAGACAGTTCTTCTTTAAAACCATCATAACCCCCTTTCTGTTGTACTATATTATTCAATTTGACTGTTGACATATGATCAATTCCTAGTTTAGTTGCTATCCTTTTACGCCAGCCATAAGAAAGGCCGCTCTTTGGAAATTTAATTAAAATACCTTCTGGTCTTTTCCGTACTCCTATACTTTCAGTCATCATGCCAATACCCATTAGATAAGCTACAATGTCTGCTCTAGCTTGGGAATCAAGTGTATTGAATCGATTGTCTAAAATATGAAGGTGAAATCCATTGTTACCAGAAAAATAGACTTCTATACAATTTTTTTTTATCCCTAGATCGGTTATTAATAAATTAACCAACTTCATTACTTCTTTTTTTAGAGAAAGCATACATTTGTTACAAGGAATTGATATGTGATTTAACTTGGAGAAATTACATTTAGGGCATGAATTAACATTCCTCTCTAATACTTCACCACAATTTATACAGAGAAGGTAGGAATGAGTCTGCTCGCATGGTAGATGCAAATCTTTTGCATCAATATCAAAAATTAAATCTGCTCCATCCCACTGTTTTTCCTGCATAGGATAGGTTGGAAATCTGTAAAATGCGTTTGAGCAGTAGATATCTGAGGGAGCCTCTCTAATCAAGATGGCCAAAAGTTCTCCAATGTTTCTAAACGAAAGATGTCGCACGATCCCTGAACTAAATTGCTTATATCCGAATTCACGTTCTTCCATACGTGTTGGGATATCAATATTTTTACTATGCTTAAAATAATATTGTCTAAACGCGCTCTTTATAAAGGCTATACTTTTGTCCGTATCTTTACTTGTAATCATGTCATTTTTTTGAAGAGTTTAGATCTAAATTGAATTGGATTCGTTATTCCATTACATTCTTCAGTCGCAAAACAAAGATTTTCATTTCGGAGTTTTTCACAAGAAGGAACAGAATATTTTGTATGACTGCCACGGTTGCCAGCAAGATGCTCTACTTGATATTTTGTAATATTCTCATTATAATCAGGTGCATTATGAAAAAGTATTACAATATCATCTACACTTTTCCCTATTGCTAGCATATATGTCGCAAGCATCAGTCTTGCAGAATGTGGAAGATTTTCCCCTCTATTCATCATCTCTAATGCTTTTTTTATACATGGTGGATAATGTGTAGGCTGGTACCTTCGATACTCATAGTGTGGCTTAAGTTTTGTTCTTAAATCATCTACCTTTGCTTTGATAGACTCTGGTAAGTTTGATAAAGTCATTGTCTTGACCCGCGAATAAATTAGTGAAGTTAGCTCGCTTCTAATGAGTCTTACAGTTTCATCGGCATCAAGATAGACATATCCATTATGGACTAGTCTATTAATTAATTTCCATTCTTCTTCGTGAAAATTTGGGGCTCGTGTAAGATAATCAGTTACTCTAACTTTGAATAAATTGTTGTCTTTAGAATCTAGATCAACATTGATTTTAAATAAATCTTCAAATATCTTGAACAACAGAAGACGTTTTCTTTCGTTATTTCTTTCCTTTCTTAAATCCTCAGTCAGATACTTCTCGGCTCTCATTGCTTCGAACAATGAATACTTCTTAAGTATAGACTCACTGCCTATAGATTTTGCAATAATAAGTGTGACAAGAAATGTAAGTATTTCTATCTCATATTTATCTAATTTCTCATAGACTAAGCCCTTGGTTATTTCTATTTCTATTCTCTCTGCTGCCCTGTCAATAACATGCTTCATTTCAGGCCGATTAAATTCCTCAAACTCGAAATGAGTTTCACGAATGTAATCTGAAGCCTCATTTAGAAATGAATATTTTGCCAGATCGCTCGTTCCAAGTTTTATAGACAATGTCTATTGCAAAGTTTCTCTTCATACTAGAATAAAAATGCCACGTAAGATTAGAACATTTAATTGTTATATCTTATACATATTAGTTATTTTAAATGAGTTTTCAGTTCAATAATAAATCACTGGAAATTCATTTGATACGCAAATAACATTGGCTGCATACCATTTCAAATACTGACTAGCAATTCCTAGCCGGCATTTAGTAGATAACATCTTGCACAGGAAGTTATGAAGATCATTTAAGATAATACTATATTGCAAAGTATGTTAAAATTCACTTACTCTATATATACATTAGTTATCAGATCTTTCAGCTATATATGTACATACATATAAATATATATAAAATCTACCCATTTTATAAAAAATATTTTTTTATAGTTAAACTTTCCGTATAAGCGAGCAAGGTCTGTTGTTATTGTTGGAAAAAATAACAAATAGCATAATCAATGACAGTTAAAGTATACGTATGCTGACTTAATTAGAACTTAATATCCACATTGATTCCAATAAGCATATACAGATTATGAACATTAGACTTATCTTTTAAGGTATATAATTAAATTGTTCATCACAAATTTTGCCATAATTAGAAAATTTATTGCTTACAGTGACAACTTCTGAATAAAATGCATTAACTGATTCAAATTGAATGCTAAATAGATATAATAATATCTATGCTTCTTTATTATTTACTTTAGATAACCAAATGAACCATTTATAGATATATAATGACGTAAATTTAAAACATATGATTAAGGAGTTCTTTAGAATATGAGCTATTATGAAGAAATAATGACATTGGCGCTTGAAAGAGGATTTTACTTTCCAAGTTGTGAAATTTATGCTGATGCTCCGGCTGGCTTTTGGGAATATGGTCCACAAGGAGTCAATATGAAGAATAAATTTATCGATTTATGGAGAAGAGAACTTGTCAGACGTGATGGAATGATGGAAATAGATGGCTCCCAAATTATGAGTAAGAGTGTTTTTATTGCGTCAGGACATATTAACAATTTTTCGGATCCTATTGTCAAATGTTCAAAATGTAAATCCATTTTCAGAGCGGATAGATATATCACAGAAAAAACTGGTATGAACATTCCTGAAAGAATGGCCAACGAAGAGATGGATTCAATTATAAAGAAGCATGACTTGAAATGTGCAAACTGTAATGGAGACTTAGACGCCGTTAAACGATTTAACATGATGTTTAAAGTTGACATAGGTCCAGCTCAGGATGAAGCATATCTAAGACCAGAAACCTGTCAGACAATTTTCGTTGATTTTGCTCGAATTTTTAAAACTATGAGAGGAAAATTACCTCTAGGAATTGCTCAAGTAGGTAAAAGTTTCAGAAATGAAATAGCTCCAAGACAAAGCTTGCTAAGACTAAGAGAATTCTATCAAGCAGAGATCGAAGTATTTTGTAATCCAAACAAATTGAATGATTTGCCGAGATTTGAGGAGGTTAAAAACACAACTTTGAGACTTTATGATGGAACATCGTCTATTGAAGTGACAGCAGACGAAGGTGTTAGAAAGGGACTTTTGCCAAACAAATTAGTAGCATATTATCTTGCACTCTTGAATGAATTCTATGCAAAAACTGGAATAGATATGAAGCGCACTCGTTTGAGGCGGCTCACTAATACTGAGAAGGCATTCTATTCAACAATAGCCTTTGATTATGAAGTTGAGACAAGTACCGGTTGGCTGGAACTTGTTGCATGCAACTATCGTTCTGACTATGATCTTCACGGTCATGCTTCTACAAGCAAACAGAATCTTGAAGTAATTGATCCGTCAGATCAGAAAAAGGTCTTGCCCCATGTATTTGAGCTTTCAATGGGAATAGATAGAAGTATTTTCACAATCTTAGAACATTCTTACTTTGAAGACAAGGAGCACGATGACAGAATTATACTAAAACTCAAACCTTATCTTGCACCCGTGTTATTAGGGATACTTCCTCTGATGACAAAGGACGGACTACGTGAGAAAGCTCAGAAAATCTATTCTGAACTTAAGAAAGAATTTGACGCTTTTTATGATGAATCTGGATCGATAGGTAGAAGGTATAGACGATTAGAGGAGATTGGAACTCCATTTGCGATAACAGTTGATAAAACAACTATGGAAGATGATACAGTTACAGTTCGATACAGAGATACAATGCAGCAGGAAAGGATTAAGATATCACAACTATCACTGTTCTTACAAACAGCTTTATTCAAAAATTATGGATAGGTGTAAAATGGGATACTACGATAGGCAGTAGAAGAGCATATTAGCATATTCTCACTACCATTATTATTTTAACTCATTGATAGTAGGTAAGTATGTATGTATGTATGTTTATTTGCACGATTTTTTCATCTGCTATACAATTGGAAAAGCCTTTCGCATATATTTCGTAAAACCTGCATGACACATATCCAATCCACTCAAAATCAAAATAAAATATTGTAGGTATAATGTTATATGGCAAATATAATATCTAACACAAAAAGGTTTTCAACTGTATCAATTTTATGAAAGGTAAAGTAGAAAGCTGTGGAAAAGAAAACTGATAGTTATGAATTCATATAATAGTTATATATACTGTTAAGTCACATATTTGTTGTATTTGGCATAGTAGTAAAAGTTGCTGATAAAGTATTTATCAAGTCAATATGTTTAATTAAAGATATGTCAGCGCAAATGGTGACTGAAGACCAAGTATACTCGGCACTAAGGAAATGCATGGATCCTGAGATACCTGTAAATGTAGTAGATCTTGGACTTGTGTATGGTGTTAACGTTAACCCCAAAAATAATGTTGATATTAAAATGACGATGACAACCCGCGGTTGTCCACTTCATGATACTCTTGTAAGCGATGTAAAGAGATATGTTAGCAAGATTAATGGAATTGGCAATATCAATGTAGAAATTGTCTGGGATCCTCCCTGGAGTATTGAAAAAATGGATCCTGTTGCACGAGAAAAATTGGGATTTAGTAAACCAAAGCTTCGATTCCAAATAGATTATGAAAAATCCCAACCTCTACGGGAAGGCAAGTTTATTAAGCAGGAAGATGGCTCGTTAATTCTTACAAATAACAAAGGCCAAGGGTTTATGGTAAATGAAGCAATTGTTAACTTCTGGGACTCATGCGATGGCACAAGAACCATCAACCAACTAACAGACCATTTCGCTAGCAAGCTTGAAATGCCAAGACAACAAGTTGAACAAGAGGTCGTACAACTAGTTCAACAGCTTCTTGAGGCAGACTTACTAAAAGCCTGATATATCTTTCTTTTTCTAGTTTGTTTTTATGAAACTGCATGAATATATGATAAATTCTTCAAAAGTTATTGTTGAATTGGGCATGGGCGACGGATCCCTTTTGAAGATTATGTCTGAGAATGAGCATGATAACAATTCTTTCTTTATAGGAATCGAATTAGATAAATGTCAATATGAAAAAGCCATGTCACAAATTAAACTCGTTAATGTCAAATTATTGAATGGTTCATTCGAAGATATTCTTCCTACTTTTCCAGATAATTCGGTATATCGTGTTATTTCTGTGTTGCCAGATCCAAAATATATTGATCAGTTCAAACAACAAAAATGGAAATTCGTTTACGAAATTGTATATAAAAAATTGAGAAATCATGGTACGTTGGAGTTAGTTACTGAAATAACGGACGATCTTTTGCAAGAAGTATCAGACCAAGTATATACTAGATGGGTTGAATGGCTCGCATATACTTTTCAGTCTATGGGCTTTCAGATAGTAACAATTAGAGAGGGTGCTCCTGAAGAATATTCATCGCAGTGCTTAGATCAATTTAGAGCCGATCCGAAACGTATACGCATGGTGACTGTGAATATGAAGAAGATAATGTGTTGAATTGAGATATTACCATTTAAAAGGTCAATTTTTTTTATGTCGCATTTTATAATGATCAACCATGCATACCTTCGAACAAAATTCTGCATGACAATCCTCATTTGTACATGGAATAGGATCAATATGATTAAATTTTTTATTACAATAAATACAAAAAGATTCTAGCATTGGATAATTGCGATTTAAGTATGGATATCCACAGTTACCTTTTTGTTTGAACCACAAAACGCTACTCTTTGATTTCTCCGCATATGTCATAACAGTATCATATGCTTCATAATAGCCCGGTGCGTAAAATTGTCTAACAAATACAAAAGGTTGTGTATTTTTCTTCTTCGAATTAGGATCAATGAATGCCACAAGCCATTTTTCTGATATCAGAATTTCGTCTTCATTTATTGTTGATCGTTTTTCTTGAATTTTTCTTCGTTTTCGATTTTCACTCAAATGACTGAAATAAGTTATGAAAGAAAAGAAAATTTAAAGTTTCATATTGCTATTAGTGAAGGCTTTAAATGCGATATGAAGAATTCTGATATATACCTAAAAAAAATTTAATAATATGATGTTATTGTAGAACAGTAAAAACAAATATTATACTCCGTGAGGATGATTTCTTCAAATTAGGAGCTCAAATATAACACTTCCTATCGATATCTTGTATTCTATAGTGAGTACAGATTATTTTATTATTATTATTCGTTAAGCTCTATTCAAAATATTCTAATTAACAATCTAGATACTGCGTATTATCAGGTAATAATATAAAAATATATATTATATATATAAAAAGTAGCTAACCCAATAATTCTTTAAGATTCTTGTCTAATGGTGGTCTTAAAATGCCTTTTTCGGTGATGATGCCAGTAATTAATTCTGGCGGAGTCATATCAAATGCAGGATTAAATATTCTGATTCCCTTTGGTGCAATTCTTTTTCTCCCTAACTTTATGACTTCCTCCACGGGCCGTTCTTCGATTGCAACGTTGTCTGGATTGCTTTCAAAATCAAATGTAGAAAGTGGAGCTGCTACATAGAATGGTATTTTGTGCATATTAGCCAATAATGCCACCTGATAAGTTCCTATCTTGTTAAAAACATGACCTGTACGTAAAACTCTATCTGCCCCCACTATTACGCGCTTTATCATGCCACGAGACATCATATGTCCCACAGCAGTGTCAGGAATCAGACTCACATCTATGTCATCATGCCGAAGCTCAAAGGCAGTCAATCTTGAACCCTGCATTACCGGACGGGTTTCAGTTGCAATAACACTTACGCGCTTGCCTGCTTCTATTGCTGCCCGTATTACTCCCAAGGCCGTTCCGTATGCAACGGTCGCTAACGAGCCGGCATTGCAGTGGGTCATAATAATATCCCCGTCTTCAAATAATTCAGCACCATTAATTCCCAGTTGTTTATTGTTTTGGATGTCTTCTTTGGCTATTTTCAGAGCCTCATCCAGAATTATTTTTCTAATATTATCCACTGTCTTCCCTGCTTTTGCTTTTTCTATCACACGTTCTAATCCCCAGAAGAGATTAATTGCTGTAGGACGTGTTGCTCGAAGCACCTTGAAAGCTATATCGAGATCAGACATTAATTCACTAACAGTTTTTGCTTTACTATGAGTGGCAGCTAAAGCAAGACCTAAGGCAGCTGCAACACCAATTGCAGGAGCACCCCTTATAACTAGGTTTTTTATTGCATAGGCAACGTCGTTAAAATCATTACACTTAAAGTATACCAGTTTATTTGGTAATTTAGTTTGATCGATCATTATGACTGAATCATCTTTCCAGGCAACGGTAAGTAAAAGGTCAAGACTCTTGTCATTGCTATTATGAGTCATTGTTAATGAAATTCTTTTTCAGACTATATTAAATTTAACTAGATACCTGCGATATATTTCTCTAACTATATGAATATATTATTATTATTATTATCATTTTTTAGTGCTATAGAATCCGATCACACTATTCTGATTAGATTTCTCATCAAACTTATTGGAAAATACCATTCAAAGTTACTATGAAACTCCGCCTACTTTCAGATTTAACCTCTGCATAGATTGTCTGTAACACTGAATTTGCATCTCTATCTTTGAATGATTTGATAACGTTATAATATTATTATTTTATATCGCCACTTAGAGACATAAGATATGCTTACAATATAATATTTAATTAATATTCATTCGATTCATTTTGTTATCAGGTATTTGTTTTTTTTATCTTAGCGAATGATATTTTTTTTGTTATTCTTGCTTTGTGCCACAGTGTGTGCAGAACCTTGAATTTGTCTTGAGTTTAAATCCACATTCAATACAGAATTTATCTCTTGATTCTGCCGGTTTGTTTAACTCCGTTATATTTGGACGTGTCATGTCACGATCTCCAAAAGATGGCTTTCCACCATACATTTCTGTTACTGCCCCACTGGGTTTGAATGTATCATCAATATCAGGCAGAAAATCAGAGTCTTTTTTTCCTCCTTTTTCCTTGTCTTCAAGGTAAAGAATCAGTCGCGGAATGTTTTCTTTTCGTCCAGGTTGGCTTACCTGTTCTCCTAACCATAGAGCAAATTTCTTTAAAGTCATCTCTGGAGTAGAAAACGTAAGTGAATGGGTAGACATGTATTCTTCAGTTGCAGCTCTTCCATTGAAGATCTTCATCAATACACAGTATATTGTTCTCTGGCTATTAATTATTGTGAATTCCCACATTTACTGCAGAATTTTGCCAGTTTCGGAATTACAGATCCGCATCTGCTGCAGTTTTTAGTTGTTAGTGTTGTATCACCTCCACTGCTAGCTTTACCTGGGCGTTCAATCACAATATCTACGGGTTTGAAAGTGGGTGCTTCCTGTTCAGCCGGCTGCGGCGCAGGCATAGTATACTCTCTTCCTTCATTACCTGCACTACCAACAAATCCACTTATTCCAAAGTCTGCCTGTGGAGTAGCAGAAGAGGAAGCCATTCCACCGGTAGGATTTTTTAATGATGAACCTTTTTCCATTGCAGACTTTATTTCTAAAATTACCCGAATAGCAAGAAAATTCAACGCAGATGTAGCCACTAAATATTCTCCAATTTTAGAAAAGTATTCTTTTTCATTAACCTTCCCCTGCTTGTACAACTGTGTAGAATCGATAAATGATTCATATTGATCTTGGGTATCATTAACAAGACGCTTGAGCTTCTCCGTCAGTGCTCCGAGGGTATCTACACCAAAGGACATCATTAAAAAGTGTGTCTGCAGGCTTAATAAAAGTTTGAATGTCGATCCAACGATAATTCTGTTTTACTACTGATACTTTTTTTACAGTGATTCTTATATAGGATATACTTCTTCTTCGAAGTTTATAAGGATAGTTCAAACAACCTATTAATATCGATAGGGTCAAGCAGACGTAAATTCCTATTGGAGGAGGAGGGGTGGTCTAGATTGGTTATGATACCTGCCTTACACGCAGGTGGTCATGGGTTCGAATCCCATTCCCTCCATTCTAGTCATGGATCTTTACATATTTTTTATAAATTGACAAAGCTTCTTCTAGCCAGGATCCTTTGAATGGCTACACTCAAAGCTAAGAGTTCCATGATTCTGCTATAACAACAACAAAAGAACAAAAGAATAGAAGATTTGGAAATTAAGATTGATTCCCTAACTGAGGATGCGATGCCTTACTTTAGGTAAAAAATATAAAAAATACAGGCAAGAGCGAGGAGCTGAAGTCAAAGATATCTTTTACATAACCCGTGATGAACCATTTCCTCATATGTATGAAAATGTAGATTTCACCAAAGATGATGATTAAAAATTCAATTAAAGAAGGAGAAATGAAAACAATTCAAGCATTAAAAGGACCAAATTAGATATGTAATTTCTTAGTACCTAACTATGTGACGATTGGCGATTCTTGTTTAGGAACAATTCAATGATCAAAAAGAGCTTCTTTAGCAAAGATAAAGAAGCATAATGGTTGAAATTAAGATTCTTTACTAACATACATATGATGTCTTTAAGAAAGTCTATTTTTTATTTTATTTTTATTATTTGCATTCTTTATAAATAATGTAAAACAACAACAAAAAGAAGAGGTGGAATCCATGTTTGATTAGTTTCAAGATGCACAGTGGTATGAGGATTGGATCCCCTGTATTAAGAGTCAAGAATATTGACAGAATCTTGCTGTTCTACGAAAAAGGTCTTGGATTGCATGTTAATAGAAGATATCAAGATGGCGATGATGATAATGGTAGTGGTAATGGTAATGATAATCTAGAATATGAACTTGGTTTCAAACAAAAATTCTTCTCATCTGATGAGCCGATTCTTATACTACGCCATGACCCAAATGCAAAAAATGCTCCACTACGTTCAGCTGGACTTTATCACTTTGCGATACTTGTTCCTGACAGGAAGAGTCTTGCATCTACTTATCTGGCACTTATGAATTCTGGAGTTCGTTTTGATGGGTTTGCCGATCACTTAGTCAGTGAATCATTATATCTGAGAGATCCTGAAAATAATGGCATAGAAATCTACCGGGACAGACAAGCTAATGAATGGGCTCATGACAGTGAAGGACACGTCAAGATGGACACTCTACCACTTGATCTGAACTCTCTTGTATCTGAACTCAATAAAGACGAAAGGAAGACTGCAAAGGCATTTCCTACTAGAGCAAGAATCGGACACATGCACATTAGAGTTACAAACCTTGAAAGGTCAATCAAGTTTTATCATAAAAAAATAGGGTTAGACATAACATCGGATTGGAGCTCTATGGGTGCCGCCTTCCTGTCTGCTGGAGGATATCATCACCATATTGGAATGAATACATGGCATAGTTTGAATGGAGAAGTTCATGGCAATTGCGAGACTGGACTGGAAAACTTCACAATAACTATACCTGATAGCTCATCTTTTAACACAATCAAGTCCGACATTATTCGTCATGCTAGTTCAGAACAGCAAAAGAAGCAAAAGGCTGATAAGAATCATTTTCTGATTTTTGATCCAGATCATATACAGATTGTGATCAAGTCAGAATAATTATTGGTCTATGCATGCTCCTACATCTTCTCCAATATAGTGGTTGGTTAGTGATTCTGACATACATAAATGTATTTAATATAAGAGTTATCTGTATCAATAGATAACCGGAAAAAGTCTGTCCAATATGATAATGGTTCTATTATTAAATTCGCTGTTGCAGTTGAGTTGTACTTATTTTATATTAAATATAGATTCGTTCTCATTATAAAGTGCCTGCTTAATATTTAGAATAATAATATATTTGAAAGAATGAAATTGGATGTTGTTATAACGGAGATGTGTAATTCTATACGTCAGACATTGGAAATTTTCTGTTATTTTAAGGTCATCTTTACACACAAGTTTGCAATAAATATAATCACCTCAGCCAATTGCCCCTCTTCAATATGCAAGGTCTATACTGTCATTTTCAATTTCAAATATCTAAAAAGAAAGTAAAGAGTAAGCCTATTTCTGAATCCAGATATCGTGTTCAAACTTTTCAGTCATTCTTTTCCTATCAATCAAGCAGATAAGACATTGTAGTAAGTGCTTTTATCTGAACTATGTCTTATGATTTTAAACAATTTCTTCACTTGACGCAAGTAAGTGCTGATCTGTTTTGATGTTGTCTTGCCTGTGGGGAACTTGATCTGAATAGTTTAGGTCTATGACTGCATATTCGATTCTTATACCATATTGGCTTTGGACATGTTCTGTCTTCTCGGGCATAAACTTCAAATCAACTTTTTATACTGCTAATGTCAGCCTAGGATGTTATTTTAAAGATGGCTCTGTATAATTGCAGAGTTCCAAAGTATAAGTACAGCGTTATTCTATATAATTTTCGTTAAACATGACTTTGTCTGAGACTAAGTCGCCTGGATGGATGAGACTGGCACAAATCGGATTGGGAATTGTAGCCATAATTCTGTCTATATATGTACTTGCTTTCCCTAGTCTTACTTTGGTAACTATTGCACTTTTGCTTGCGGTAGTTTTGTTTGTAGTTGGGATCGAGAGGATAATAAGTGGACTATTTCTTCAAGGAAAGCATCGTTGGACCAATATTGGTCTTGGCGTTCTAGTTATTATATTGTCTATTATATCTATGGTTTTCCCTGTCGCGACGGGTATACTCTTGTTAATATTCCTTGCATATGTTCTACTTTTTGATGGTATCTCTAGAGTCATTCATGGTATAGCCGATAAGTCAAGTAACAAAGCATCAAGGATATTTAGTATTGTTGCTGGTGTGATATCAATTGTCTTGTCAATCATGATAATTGCATCTCCTTTCCTAGGAGCTGTTTTTATAAGCATATTGTTATCAATAGCACTCTTAATAGTTGGAATACAGATGATAACATCAGGCGTCATAGGAAGACGATTAGTTGTGAAGAGCTAAATCAACTAACTAAATAGTAAGCAAAGCCCAAATTAATAAAGAGAACGAAGAACATTCCTGTTTTCTCTACTGCACGCCTTCTATGATATATGCTGTGTTACGGTATGAATGATGGAAATACAGAAATTAAAAATGTCATTTTTAGAATTGAAAAGTATTTTAGATGACTGTATGAATGTACGGTTATCGTCTTTCTGCTACATTTCACTTATCATCGATTTCCACAGTTTGGCTTTTCATATCTGTTATTACGATATATATTATGTCTATATTAAATATACCAAACAAATAACGAAGGTTGGAATTTCCTTCCTTACCATCTCCTACCAATGTCTTAAAGTATCAACGATGATGATAATAACAATAATATTCAATTGATCTCAAAGCTAGTAGAACATCTAAATGAAGCATTATCTACTGAAAATGCATCGGTAGATAGAATAATATCAAGAATAGATCAAACACCGATACAAGAAGTAAAACAAAAACTAAAGCAGCATTTAGAAGAAACACATATACAAAAAAACAGGCTTGAAAGAATAATTACAGAATTAGGAGGAAAGCCTACTAATGCTAAAGCAGATTTACGAAGATCACTGCTGACTACTACAATGACCATGAGAAAAATTCTGGCAAAGACCGCAGAATCAGTAACAGAACATAATGATGAAGAAGAACATAATTCTATGCCAGAAGAAATGGAATTAATGCAAATCAAACAAGATTTGATAATAGAATATGATGAACTGGTAGCTTATGATACATTAATACAGATAATACAAAGGACAAATTTACCACAGCAGAATGAGATTACACTTTTACTAGAACAGAGTATGCAAGAAGAAGAATCGATGGCCTATTGGTATAAAATGCATACACCTTTGATACTTGATAACTTGTGGCCAAAGATTATCCATACTTCAATAAAACGTGGTCAAAACTTTCTTCTTAACCACACTAGTTCCAAGATTCCGCTCATTATCATGTACGCAGATCTGGTTGGCTCTACTACTATGAGTATGACTTTGCCCATAGAGCAGCTTGTGACAATAATAAGAGCTTTTACTCATGGATTATCTCATGTTGTAGATAGTTATGGTGGATATGTCTTAAAATACGTAGGCGATGCAGTAATTTCTTTTTTTCCTTCCAGTGCCAACAACAACGACAAATATCTCGCTTCTGGTACAACAGTTGGATGCGCGAAATCAATGATTAATGTAATAAGGGATGAGATAGATGCAATATTAAATAAAAGATATGGCTACCCAGAACTATCTGTCAAAATAGGTATAGACGCAGGAGAAAATGCAATTGTTCAGTACGGCTATGACCAAGACTCACCTATTGATATACTAGGGTATACTATGAATGTAGCCTCAAAGATAACTTCTCTAACAGATGCAAATAATGTATCTATAGGAGATAATGTGTACAAATCATTAGATCATAAAATACAGTCAGAATTTCACGAGTTATTAATGCATGATAATGAATGGAAGTATATTAATTATGGGACTGTTAAGCCTTACAAAGTTTACACACTAAACCCATAAAGAGTGTCAGCACTAATTATTGGGTAATGGTATAGAGATATAACTTGAGAATTTGCGCCTATATTGTTTTAGCCGAATCATCCTGAAGAATGATTTTAGGTTCATTAAATAAAATATACATTAATTAAGTTCTTGTATCTGATCGGGTCATAGGGGGTGGTTATGCTAAAGACCGGCAATATGAAAAGTATTTACACCCAATACATAAATAATTATAGGCAATAGAAATTATAATAAAATGTGATGGCTATTGAGTATAGAAGAACAAATCCCAGAGGAGATTAATGATCATCTTAAAATTTTTGGCAAAGACGCCGCTGACGTTGACTACGATGGTATTGGCCCATGTCCTTTTTGTGGTTCACGTATAGACGAGTTCAACTTTTGTGCATGTGGCGGGAATCTTGGTGTAAGTTAAAGATCATTGCAATTTCATCAAATACAACAAATCTGTATCCACGTTG
>DASQYF010000324.1:0-5311 GCA_035639375.1 Nitrososphaeraceae archaeon | reverse complement strand
GCGAAAGAGGAATGTTAGGAATTGTAGTTGGAAAGGATCTTTATAAGAATAAACCCTCTTCCACTAACACTTATGTGTTTGTGTATTTTACTGAATCTGAAGAAGAAGGTAATGATGTATGTCCACGCTCAACTAGATGTGATCCATCTTCTCCATCGCCTAACGGCAATCGTTTGTACAGATATGAATTGAAAAATGATAAATTAGTAAATCCCATACTTTTATTAGATCTACCAGCTGTTCCTGGACCCGCTCACAACGGAGGTGCTATTTCAATTGGACCTGATAATAATGTGTATATTCCAATTGGTGATGTTCGAGGAAATGATCCTCAAAAATCACAGTCACTTGATGGAAGAGGGGGAATTCTGAGGGTTACTCAGAATGGTGAAGCAGTAGGAGGAGGAGGAAATATAGGTATACTCGGAAATGAAGATCCTCTAGACAAATATTACGCATACGGAATACGAAATAGCTTTGGATTGGATTTTGATCCTATAACAGGAAAGCTATGGGATACAGAAAATGGACCAGGTTTTGGAGATGAAATTAATCTTGTTGAACCAGGATTTAACAGCGGATGGAAACAGATAATGGGAGTAGCCTCTCTTGATCCAGGATTTGATCCAGAGGCTGATTTAGAAAACTTTGATGGAAAAGGAATATACAGCGATCCTGAATTTACATGGAGTAATACTCCTGGTCCTACTGGTATCAAATTCCTTAATTCAGATAAATTAGGAACACAATATCAAAATGATATCTTTGTAGGTGATGTTCATAATGGAAATCTTTACCATTTTAAGCTAAATAAAGATAGAACAGGACTAGCTCTTGATGGCACACTTGCTGATACTATAGCAAATGATTATACAGAATTATCAACAGCAATATTTGGAAATGGATTTGGTGGTATTACAGATATAGAAGTTGGACCTGATGGTTATCTTTATGTTGTTTCAATCGGTCTTGGAAAAATATTCAAAATAGTTCCTAAAGTAAATAACGAAACAGAATAGCACAAATCAACTTACAATAGCAATTTAGCACAGATTGAATAATCCATCCCTTTTTGTAAGAAGTTATGTTAAGCTCTTCAGAAAGATACCTGTTCTTACAGGATATGTTTTGTTATCTAGTCAACGTATTGCCGTTGTAATAATTATTAATATCTGCGGTTCTTCCGGCGATTGTATTAACAATAATGCCACTACCATTCACCATCGACCATCTATTCTTCTCCTGTTATATCATCGGTATTAGTAGTAGTAGTTGTGGTTGTGGTAGTAGTAGCAGCAGTTTCGCAATCAACTGTTCTACTATCTCCTTCAGTAGCGTTGAAATCTAACATTGCGTCTTTTCCTTGACCACAGATAAACTTATCCTGGCCTAGACCCCCAGCAAGAGTATCAGCTCCTGGACCACCAATCAGAGTATCATTGCCAGCTACGCCCTTAAGAGTATCAGCACCTTGTCCACCAATTAAGTAATCATTTCCTTCAGAACCATAAATATTGTCAGCTCCTGCATTACCTTCAACTACATCAATTCCTGCTCCACCAGCAAGACTATCATTTCCAGGTCCACCAATTAAGTAATCATTTCCTTCAGAACCATCAATATTATCATTGCCTGCTTGTCCTACAATTATATCATTTCCAGCAAGACCTACAAGAACATCATTTTGCTCTGTACCTCTTAGATTATCATCACCCGGAGTTCCAGTCTGTTTGGGACTTGCAGTTGGAGGTGCATTTGTGCTGGATTGGGCGTCAGTCGTTAGCTGAGCGTTAGCATTAATACTGCTTGCAAAGAGATTTTCATGAAAAAAGGTTGATGCTTCTTGTTGATTGATGAGGGCAATAACTGAGAATAATAAAAACATTGTTACTAATGCAGACGAAACGACTGCTACTGTCACTTTGTCTCTAGACATCTTTAAAATAATATTTAATCACTACCGGATATTGGTATTTGTATACAAATATCAGTAACAATATTAGATATTAGTGACCTGTTGCTTTTTATTCAATATCAGTAGAGAAAAGCCTCATTAAAAGATCATATATAATGGAGCTAAATCATAATAAAATTAATAAATGAGAAATTTTTTGTTTAATTCACATTTGGTATATTGATATATCCATATTTTATAATCTTAACATTAGTATAAATGCTTGTTTTATTTTGCATCGCTATAGTCTCTTGACCAATTATTCTATACTCGATGATTTTAATTTCAATGACATAGCAAGTATTTGAGATAATATTATTGTCCCAAAGAAGACTCATCTCGACGACAATTAATATTGCATTGTATTCAATCGATACCATATGAATTGTAGGACTTACTAATAGGTATCTAAAGCTAAATATGGAGTAATAGATCCTTTCAAGAAAATTAAAGAAATATTTTTTAGTACGATGCATACCACTTACAGAAAATATGGGATTACAATTTAACTTTCTTTTTAAGAATGCTTTTAAAGGGTCTATTTTGTTACTCGCTATACCGTTAATATTGTCGACGTTTACTCATCTTTGGAATCCTATTGGATATCCTGCCTTTTTCACTGATGAAGGCACCTACATGAGAAGAACCATGGGTATCTTGGACGGTAAGCCTATTCAAGAATCAAAGTTTTATGATCATCCTTTCTTTGGGCCATTATTTTTGGCAGGTGTATTTAGCATAATTGGCTATCCAAATTCATTGCATCCGTCTGCTGATCTACAGTCAATTGAGATGCTTTATACAGTTCCAAGGGTTTTGATGGGATTACTTGCTGTAGTTGATACTTTTCTCGTGTACAAGATAGCCGAGTACCGTTACAACAGGAAAGTTGCATTAGTGGCATCAATATTCTTTGCTGTAATGCCTATGTCGTGGTTGATGAGACGAGTATTTTTAGATAATATTATGTTACCTTTTTTACTCTCTTCAATTTTGTTCGCAATCTACTTTAAATATTTCAATAATAACAACAGGAAAATTCCAATAATTCTTATTTCAGGCATATTTTTGGGATTAGCTATATTTACAAAGATTCCTGTGGTTACGATGATTCCGTTAGTGGGCTTCCTTATATTCACTAATAATAACAGAAAATTGAAGACTTTGGGGATATGGTTAATTCCTGTTATTTTGATACCGCTAATTTGGCCTGCTTATAGCGTAATGGTAGGTCAATTTGATGATTGGTTGAAGTCGGTAAGAGCTCAGTCAAATAGGGCTAATAATTCGATATGGAATTCGCTAGTTGTCTTATACCAATCTGATCCAATTTTGACGGTACTCGCTGCTGCTGGACTTGTTTTTGCAGCAGTAAGAAGAGATTTCTTCCTTTTGTTATGGGCTATTCCATTTGTACTTTTCTTCTTCTTTATTATAGGACGTATGACATTTTCTTACTGGATTCCGTTGATACCATTTTTTTGTATTGCAGCTGCTAGGCTGACAGTAGATCTAACACAGCGAATTAATTATAAAAAGATTCAGCAAATATTACCATTTGCTGTAATCTCAGGGATTGTAATATTTGGATTGACAAGCACAACTATGCTAATATCAACAAATGTATCTTCCTATCAGCAACAAGCAGCTGCATTTGTTGCTCAGCATATAGAGAATAGCAAAAGAGCAGATGGAAAAGATGGTAATAACACCAGAGTTACGGCTGATAATGTAACTATAATCTCAGGACCAATTTATTCGTGGATATTCAGACATGTATTTGACCAAAAGTATGTATTTAGCAACTTCCGTGATCCTCAGCCAATTCAAACTAAAAACATCATTATAATGGCAGATGGTTTTTACAAAAGCTTCATAAGAGGACATAGAGAACTGCTTAAAGTTCAACGATTACAGGTGATCCATGATAGTACAGATACGATAGCAACATTTAAGGGAAAAAATCTTGATTATGACTATAGTAAATATCCTGACTTTAATATGAGATATGCAAAGCGAGGAGGAAATAGCGTTGATATTAGAACAAATTTTTGACGAGATATAGAATGTAATATCATTATTGATATTATTATCCACAATATCAGCGATTAACATCACATATTAGAAAACGCCAAAAAAGAGTTATCATCAGAAAGAGTGGCGTTACATAAACGTGTAAATAAAACAACACTGCTTTCTGTTGTTACAGATATTAGTTAGGCATTAAAAACAAGCATTTCGATTAAAATAAATTAGAAATAATATCATATGGATGTCAAGTCTATACCAGACGACAGATTTTTGACTTCTCGAGATATCGTTAGTGCATTGTAACAGGACTGAAAAATTCAATATTGCCATAGGTTTAGATATACCTAAAGACATCTGGTCGTTGATCGAAGAACTGCAGGTTACTTAAAGACTACATTCTTAGGCTCAATAAGGCCATTGAGAGAAAAGCAGCTTGAATTAATCCCCATCAGAGATGCCTTCTGTTGTTAGTAGGTTATCAATACCGTCAAGGCGGATATCAAAGTTGTCATCATTCTGATTTGTTTCAGTAGTAGATTCTTCATTTCCATTTTCTTCATCAGATATTGATTCTGGTACTTCATCGTAGTCATAGTTGTCTAACTCATTTTTAGATTCATCATCTTCTGCCACAATTTGGCGATCATCATCGTCTTCTTTTTGGGCTGATGGTGATACTGATGATGTTGATTTTGTAATAGTGAATCTATCTTTTATTCCTCCATTGTCATTATCATAAAAAGTACCAACTAATGTTTTTCCATCAGATGATACATCTACATTAAGAAATCCATATGAGTAATCATTCTGGACTGCTGTCAATTCGCTTGGAATGTATAGACGAGTATGATCTGCACCGCCAGTACCTACTGTAGCTAATACAAGTCCATCTATGTTATTGTAGTTGCTGCTTGAATCTTTACTTGTTATTATTGGATGTTCACTGTCTTCAGAATTAAATCTAAATGGATATGTCCTTTCATATGTGTGAGCGTGTGCTTGTAACACTAGATGTACCCCATATTTTTCAAAGAGTGGATGATAAACATCAACTAGTTCACTGTCATGAGAATCAACTATACCGCATTGGCAATCAGGATAGGCGATTTTATGAAAGAATGGTATAATCCAGTCTATATTAGGATTAGAAGAAGCTTTTTCTAAGTCACTTTGTACAAAAGCTAGTTGTTGTTTTGCTTTAACATTACTCATATCTAGATATTCTTCTTCTGTTCCAAGTGCAATAAAGTGAACATTCTGATAGTCAAATGAGTAATATTGTTCTGTAAGACCAAAATGGTTCATGAGTGCTTCCAAGTCTTCTAC
>DASQYF010000323.1:0-9505 GCA_035639375.1 Nitrososphaeraceae archaeon | reverse complement strand
GCCCAAAGTGCAAAGCCAAATCCTAATCCGTACGCAACTGCATACTTTTGTAAAGATATCAGTGACTTATCTTTCAATACAATGAAAGGTATATACATAACAAGTCCAATAACACTTCCTGTTATTAGATGAAGTAGGAATCCAAAAATAATATTAACTGTAGAGTAATAATCTTGAGATTGGATCAAAGCTGATGAGAGCATTATATAGAATGTGCCAATAGGAAGAGAAATCGATTTCTCTACTAGCAATAGTAATCCACTTATAGCAATGGAAGACACAAATCCGGCTGTAAGACCATGAGCAAAAAGCAAACGAATGTTCTTTCCTGGGTGCATCCATGTTTTTGATGAGTACTTCTTTACTGACACATTCAACTATACGTGAAGGTAATATTTTACTTTTATTATGTAAATATAAAGTATTACATATTACAGCACATAAAAGCAAAATATATAATTATTCAAATAGCAATATAATAGTTATTTGTAAAAATAAAGCAAATAAGTTCAATGTCTTGTTGAAATAACCTCAACATCAGAGATATAGCTCGTATCAACGACCATCTAAATAAAGTGAAACAACAACGTGCAACCAGCAGTCAAAACTAGAAACCGAAGAAGAGATCGAGAAGAAAGTTGACATTGACAAAATTGCTAAAATAACAAAGCTTCGTTCTGTTTATCTCTGTCTTCACTTTTTCTTTTGCTCTATTTTTTCGCAGTCTTGACAGTAACATCGCTGATTATGCATGTCATCTTCTGATCTAAAGTTCTGTGATATAGTCATTGCAATGTTTGCCTTTTATTGCATACTCTGTCCTTGTTCACTATTTTAACGGACCTGTCTTTTGCGTGATTCTGTTATAAGGTATTTCTCGTCTGATACTAGCGACATTGTTGATGGATGGCTGGTCGCGATGTTGGTGACTTGTTAGAGTTCAATAATGTGCTGCCATATATCATACTTCATAAGATTTGAAGCATCAAAAAGAGAGTAAGAGACTCGAAGAATAAATATCTTAAGCCACACAAAATAATACCACAAAAGAAAAAGTCTAGAGTTTATAGAAATGCTTTAACAACAATGAGTGGTAGAGATATTATTAATGAAGTTGACATGATGGATACAGTTATTTATAATTTTTAACATTCCGCAATTCTCATTTATTGTATTCTATCTTTAAATTCAATTCTAATATAATGAAAAGGAATAAATCATATTCTATCATTTCCTTTACAATGGAAAAAATCGCAATATCTTACGGAATAGTAGTAGTTATGTTAATCCTGTCTCTTGGAGTTATGTCTATAGCTTCCATAATATCTGTGTTTGGACAATCAGATAATGTCAGTAGTGGAACCGCGACTAACTTCGCTGATATAGCTAAACAAACTAATCAAACAGGAAATAGTACAAAAGATAATATGGGTCCAGTAGGCCAAGCAGTAAAAGGTTTACTTGATGACGAGGAAGGTGGCAAATAAACATTGTTACATAAGGGATATACTTGGCTGTTGCAGCCAAGTATCTTTAGATAAATGTATTTTATAAACAACTAATAAATGATTATTTTATCTGTGCAATTGTCCACCTATTTGTTTCCGTCAGTTTCATCAGTTCGCAGATCATTACTAGAAGCAGTAGTAATAGTCCATGGAAACCACTTGCCAATAATTTTATTCCAATCGACTTTTAGTAATAGGTATAGCATTATTCCTATAGATACAGTGGTAAGGAATATTCCAATAAGAATATTTTCTATATTAATAGCAGTATTGCTAGCAAATTGCAAAAGAATGCGATCAAAAAATGGTCTTCCCAAAAATACTCCTACAAATACTATGATTTCATTATACAAGAATTCGCCGGCAAATATAGCAGTTGCAAATTTCCATGGTTTATATTTTGCAAGGCCTAGCGTTATGTATATTAGACTACCTGAAATTGGAGTTATTGCAGCGATAAATGCTCCTATCCATCCATATTTGCTTAGAAGTTTCTCAAGAGAAGATATCCTGCCTTTTGTTTTCCTTGTAATTATATTGTGACCTGAATACGCAAGATAGAAAATTATCATCCTTCCTAGAACTGCTCCTACTGTGCCTGCAAGAGATATGATATGAGGGTCTAACTTCATGTTAAATGATGCAATAAGTGGAATTGGAAAATAAGGTATTGGGAGAAAGAAGAAGACGGCTATAATAAAACTCATTAATAGAATTCCACCATAACCAAAATAATCATATAATACTAATAGCTCATCTATGTCAACCAAATACAGAGACTAATACAAATACACATGTAGAGTAATAATAATGATTGTAAATATATTTGAGATTTGTGCGCGTGTGTGCGTATTTAATATTTGCAGAAGCCATTATGTCTCTGATCGCCTTAAATTGCAACCTTTACAATAAAACATGAGAGTAAAGTTATCTTCACTATCTCCATCATCTCCTTTCTAGATTCGCAATGTAGCGGCCACAGCAATAGCCATAATGTTATTAGTCTTAGCTTTAGCGCCTAATATTGCAATGATGCAGCGGAAAGCGAAAGGACAGAGTACGAGTTTCACTTTCAGCCAAAACCTGGGAAATACAAGTCGCAGCTTTTCAGGCTGCAGGAATACACGTACTATAACATTTACTCCAACTAGGCCACCACCTCCATCTTGCCTAGCTCCACTTTGCGACTAATTATTGCCTTGCTTCTTTTGTTGTAATGTAAAGCAATTTATCAGATCGTTTTCTTTTTTCTTTTAATTTTGCTATACTATTGGTTCCTTTCTAACAAAAAACACGAGTATCGTCTTGGCACTTGTCTCTTTCTTTATACTCTACTGTATATTAGACGAGGACCAGCAGTCAGATAATATGAATATCCTTTTTCGTCATATTATCAATTACTACTCTGACTATAAATTGTGTTGTATACATAGGTGATATTTGATGATATTTGATTATACCAAATGTTCCTACATGGATTATCATAATTATTATGTGTTCGCTCAATAATTCCAAATCATAAATCATTAGCAATGATTCATACAAAACTACTAATCCAACATAATAAAAAAGAGTGCCATGATTTCCACCTTTTTTATCAGAGTGGATATTGACCTTCAACTTTCCTTCGTTATTACCAATTTTAGAAACTTTAGAAACATCTAGAACGGTTATAATATTAGTGACAGAAATATTAGTGACAGAATTGACAGATATAACAATTAGCATTATCGCTTTTCCTATATTATTATTGATCTGTACTTCTTCATGAATGTGACTCAAGAAAAATAGCTGAGAAGTATTATTCCCACAAAGAAACCTATGTTTTTTACTTCTATCGAAATTATAGTATCTTTTGCAGGTTTAGCACCTAAATAGGCAGGGATGACAAATCACTCTAGTATGTGATAAACTTTGTCTCATTTGTTGCCGGAATATTTCAAAAGATAAGATCGTCATACTCGTTCCAAAACTCATATGGCTTATAAATAAACTTCTTTTTCCACATTATCTTTCGAATAATTTTTCACAACCTCTAGACTAGAACTCAACAGAGAAGAAGAAATAATGTCAATTTTTTATCAGGCTGGTAATATAAATAATGATGAGGATGAAATTGTTATAGCTGGCTACTCTAACGCCGCCATTATTATTATTATTATTATTATTATTGCTGCCTCATCATTTTTTTCTATCTCCCTCTATGCTCCCGCTCCATTTCAAAATACTGAAAGCAATTGATAAACATATCTTACATAGTAGTTTATAATTGAGTAATCGAATTTGACTGATCAACTATGAAGACCCAATTCTCTCGCCACTTGATTTGTTTAAATCATCGTGACAAACAACTGCATCTTTCTTTAGAACCGATTCGTATGGAAGGCCAGAATGAGTGTATTGAAGGCTTTTTAAAATGCAACGAATGTGAAGCAGTTTATCCAATAATAGATGGCGTCGCAATTCTTGTAAAGGATTTTAAAAAGTATGCTGAAAGCAGAACTGCTACGTTTGGAAAATGGCTAGTAAATAGCGAAACAAGTGAAATGAAAGCTTATCTGAAAGCCTCAGGAAGCGAACTTTCTCCTTTTAATTCCATTAAGGATAACAGGTATGAAGAAGACGGAATTTGGTATATTCCATACAGATGGGTACAATATGACCATTCGTCAGATGACAGGCTTCTTTCTACTCTAAGATGGCAGTTAAGACCAAATGAACTTTACAATCGTGTTATCCACAGTGTGAACACAAAAATGGATGGAGTAGCACTTGACATGGGTTGTTCTTTAGGATATAGTACTAGCCAGCTAGCAAAAAAATTTGCCTTTGTAATTGGGATTGATTTATCATTTTCTTTTATCAGAGATGCACGAAAAAGAATGTATGATTCTAACCAAGGAAACCTGGAATTTTGTGTAGCAGATTCTCTTCAAAGCCCTTTCAATTCTATGAAATTTGATTTAATACTCGCGCTCAATCTCATTGAACTTGTTGAGCCAGGTGAATTATTGTCCTCCATACATAGGTTATTAAAACCACACGCCGATGTCATAATATCATCCCCGTATGATTTTAATAGGGATCCTAAGCCAACAAAGACTTTTGATGCACAAAGTTTCAGAATTTATATCGGAAATTCAGGATTTGAATTAAGTGAAAAAACTAAGAAAAATGTTTCTTTCATACCATGGATGTTGAAATTGAATGAAAGATCGTATCTTTTTTATTATGTAGATTTTATTAAAGCAAAAAAGATTTCTAAGCATAAATTTTAATTGATGCTATCTATTCTGATAGGTATCCATAAACTCTTACCAACTCATTTATTTATCCTTTCTGAGATACCTTTCTATACCCATTGGTGTAAATTGTTTAATTTCTTATATTCCTATTACAAATAATATACCTCCTCTGTCGAGGGGCTAAAAAGTAAATTATACAAATAAGATTATAAGCCGATACAGTGTCAATTTAAGTGACTCTGTTCTTACGTTAGAAGAAAGAAAACATTGACATATTAAAGAACAGGAGAAACTATTACTAGAACTATGATATTTGCTCTAGCATGGATTTATAACCTTAAATTAAATTTACAGACTAAGGTTATTTGTATCCATGCCTCGACTAAAAAAATGAAATAATTCTTGGTACAAACTTGTAGCAATAATGATAAAAACCTTTTAATTGTATTCTTTTGTGCGTATTTGGTTAAACCAAACTCTGAGTTGGTCAGCTTTTTTATTTTCATAAGTACAAATACTTGAGGGCACCAACAAATCAAATGCCATCTTCTAAACAGATTTGGTGCTTTGACTGTAACTCTATGAAAAGCATATGTCTTCATGATTCTTGCCCTAAACACTGTGATCTTTGCAATAGAATTAGAGACTTGAAAAAATAATGGATCAGAGCTAATGTAATAAGGTCTTGCGTCCAGATTTATCTCTAGCTATATGTCCGAATTCATTCATATGTCTCAGTTCTTTTTCATTAAACACAGTACCATCTTTACATACAAGTTGTTCTCCAATACAACAACTTGCACATATACCAATTCCACATTTCATATATCGTTCCAGACGTGCTTGAACGGGCAACGAGTACGATGAAGCTATGTCAAAGACCTTTTTCATCGTTAATTCGGGTCCACATGTATATACATTATCGAATTTTTCACTCTCTAAAATTACTGTCATGGCATCTGTGACCTGCCCATGGATTCTATAACTTCCATCTTCTGTAGTTACAATGATCTTATGCACCGTTTTCATAAGATAATCACTTACTTCTTGTTCGAATAAGACCTCATCTCTGGATTTCGCACCAATAATCAAAGTGGTATTTATGCCGCGTTCATTGAGTATTGCAGTCAGTTTTAATAAGGGTATAAGGCCTATTCCATCTCCAATTAGCAAAACTTTTCTGTATTTTTTTTTAATTTTGAAATGATTACCGTAAGGACCGCGAACTCCGATTATCTCTCCTTTACTTTTACTATAAAGTTGAGTTGAACCAAATCCTTGTTTACGAACACTAATGGCAGAATAATCTCTTTTATGACCAAACATAAGACTCATTGGCAATTCTTCTGCTCTTGGTATCCAAACCATAGCAAATTGTCCAGGTTTAGACCCTGAACAAAGTATATCTTTAAAAAAAAGTGTTCGAACTGTAGGACTCTGTTGTACTATTTGATCAATAGCAACCATCCTGATTTTATTAATATCTGTGTGCAAGCCCTACAATCTCGGTTACTTTTTTAAAATCCTTCTTTTTTAAATAGTCCATTATACCATATGAGATATTTCTAAATGCTGATAATCCCTGACTTCCTATAACGCTTCCCAATTGTAAAGCTGATGCTCCAGCAAGCAAAAATTCGACCGCATCTTGCCAAGTAAAAATGCCTCCACATCCGATCACTGGGATTTTAAGATTTTTTGAAATTTCGTAAACGCATCTTATAGCAATGTGCTTTATTGATTTACCTGATAGCCCTCCAATTTTGTTGCTAAGAACCGGCATCCCGGTTTCTATATTGATCGTCATGGCACGAATAGTGTTAATCGCAGTAATCGCATTTGCTCCTGAATCTACTGCAGCCTCTGCGATTTTCATTATATCTGCTGATCCCACTCCGACCTTTATTATTACTGGCTTTGAAGTATTTGATTTGACAGCTTTTACAATATGACCAACCATCTCAGGATCATCGCCCACCTCCATTCCCATCTTCGCCACATGGGGACAAGATAGATTAATTTCATAACCAGCAATATTAAGATGATTAAACTTTTTTAACAAATGCGGGAATTCTACATCAGATGTTCCAACAAGACTTATAATGATCGGAACTTGCCTATTGCAAGAGATCTCATTTGAAAATGCCTCGGCTCCTGGATTGGAAAGCCCTACAGCATTTATATAACTACTGTTATCTAAGGTTATAACAGTAGGATTACGGTAACCCTCAATGGGATCAATACTTATCGATTTACTTATAACCGCGCCAGCACCAGACAGATAAAGCCTGTTAAAAATGTCTTGGGAAATTCCTAGAAAACCTGAAGCAAGCATTGTTGGATTGCGAAGATGTAAACCTGCTATATCTACTGCTAAAGTCTCATCTAAGTGCTGATCGCTCTTTTTGAGTTTTTTATCCATCCTCGTGATAACAAAACCCCTTAATTGATATTTTTCGATTAACCATATTTAACAAGAATATTTTAGCTTCATATGCATAAAGAAATAGCATACATATAATGCTTAATGATCTAGATGACTTAAGAATGTTAGTTTATTCAATAGATATTAATCTTGCATTATATCACGAGAATCAATTTGTATACTTATACATCACTAGTAAATTAACTTGTTCTAGACGTAATGCTCTTTAATCATAATAATATATGTAGGAAATAATTCTATTGATGATGATCCTTGCAAGAAGATAAATTCTTTAGACTGTTATAGATAATAGATAATATGGTTAGGGTAATTCCATCAATCTGTTCACATATATTCATATAACCCTGACAACTAGGACCATGTCTAAAGTTGGAATACATGCAATAGTCGAACCTTCTTACTGGCTTATTAATACTTTAATTTCAACTTGTACATTTAAACATTATCGGTAACAATTGATATCGTTTGAGACAAAAGGTCTAGACAATTTGGAGTTGAACTCTATTTGAATTTTCAACAATCCAAAAGGAGCTTTTCCTCGACCGCTGCCAATCGATCCTCTAAAAGCAATGCAAAGGTATCCAGACCGGAGGATATTAATTGTTCTAGAAGTTGATATAATTGATTAAATAATCTAGAGCAAGATCTAAAATGGATAGGAATTTTTACTAACAAGAATGTACTGAGAACGACTCATCACTATATAATAATAATAATCTAGACGGTATTAAAAGAATAAAAGGTATTATAAGCTAGGGAAAGAATGATAAAAAATTATGACGGAAGGAAGACAGTGATAGATCATAACACGGAAGAAACTATGGAAAAAACAATTGAGATCGGCGCATGGACCAGCAAATATCGAACAGAACATGTTATGATAAACAAGTCACATGACAGGGGCATATTTGATTGACTAGGCTTAGAACTTTTGGCAAGAGAAAGAAGAAAAAGGATTCAGTAACACGGATACCAGACAGGTGACTTTCTATATCGACTATGAATTTTATAAACAATCTCCGCAAATGGGTTAGATGCCTTAAAGTTGGTAGACATTACCAATGAAACTTGCATATAGTACCAATGCATTCAAAAGATATTCTCTGAATGAAGCTATAAGAATGATTGCAGAAATAGGATATGAAGGTATAGAACTGTTGTGTGATACTCCTCATGCCTATCCCCCGACTTTTCAAGACAAAGAAATATATTCGTTCAAAAACCATATTGCAAAATTCAGACTAGATATCTCTAATCTAAATGCATTTACACTTTATTCGATTTCTGATGTTTATCATCCATCTTGGATCGAAGACGACAAGGCATCAAGAGAATTACGTATAACACACACCATTAACTGTATAAAGTTGGCGAAGAAAATTGGGGCAAAGACTCTTTCAACAGAACCTGGAGGACCACTAAGTGGAAGCAAAACCAATATAAAATATTTGGAAAACTTATTCATGGAGGGTTTGAACCGTGTAGTGCCAATTGCCGAACAGGAGAACATAATAATACTTATAGAACCAGAACCGAACCTCTTACTTGAAAACTCTAATCAGTTCTTAAATTTCATCGAAAATTTAAGTACAGATAATGTGAGACTCAACTTTGATATAGGTCACTTCTATTGTGTTGGAGAAGATCCGACCGATCTAATTTATAAATTGTCTGAATATATTGAACATTTTCATCTAGCCGATATTGCATCAAATAGGATACACAATCACCTTATACCCGGCGAAGGATCAATTAATTTCAGATCAGTTTTCAAAGCAATTGAAGCCATTGGATATAAAGGATTTGTAACGGTAGAACTCTATCCTTATCAACTATGTCCAAAAGAGGCTGGGAAAAAAGCATATGAATATCTTTATAGAATATTATCTTAATTATTCGCTAATGCTATTGCAACTGCAGTTATATTCAAAAAGCAAAGTTATTTTTAGTTCATAACTTTTTGAATTTATATCTTTAATATATATATTTATAGGTATTCAGATAGTAATCTCCTTATCTTATATAAATTACTAGTTTCGGTTAAAATAGCTTAGGGAATATATTGTTAGAGGATCCTTAGTCGGTTGTTTAATCGCAATGTAACGTATTATAATATTGAGCATACTGATACTAGTTGATTACATTATATATTGCATTAATGTTATTGGGAGTACTTCTTGTAAAGAGCCGCAAATGTTTGTTATATCAAGAAAAAAGAGGCATCATATTATTATTCTAGTAAGCATTAATATATGAAGAATTAGATTACTAAGTGTATTTGCGCCATCTGTTCTTGTAAATGGAGA